>CAKUSF010000234.1 GCA_934678915.1 uncultured Bacteroidales bacterium | reverse complement strand
AGGACGCTGACTTTGACCTTCTGGTGAAGTTTGACCTTCTGGCCACGCATCTGGGAGACATGGATAAGGCCGTTCTCGTGGATGCCGATGTCCACGAAGGCACCGAAGGCGGTCACGTTGGTGACGATTCCAGGCAATTCCATGCCGGGCTTCAGGTCGTCAATCTCGTGGATGTCATCAGCGAAACTGAACTCCTGAGCGCCCTGGCGAGGATCACGGCCAGGCTTGGCCAATTCTTTAAGAATATCATTGATCGTAGGAAGGCCGAACTCTCCCTCAACGTAGGCAGACGGATCTATCTTACCTATCAAAGCCTCATTACCAAGCAGTTCCTTGGTGCTTACACCCAAATCGGAAGCCATCCTGTCAACGATGTGATAGCATTCCGGGTGAACGGCTGAATTGTCAAGCGGATTCTCCGCGTTCTGGATCCGCAGGAAGCCAGCGCACTGCTCGAAAGCCTTCGGGCCGAGTTTCGGCACCTTGCGCAATTGCGAGCGGGAAGCGAAACCACCGATCGAAGTACGATAATCCACTATGTTCGAGGCCAATGCCGGACCGATTCCCGAAACATAACTAAGAAGATAAGGGCTGGCCGTGTTGAGATTCACTCCGACACTGTTCACGCAGATGACGACGGTGTTGTCCAATTTCTCCCGCAGCAGATTCTGATCCACATCGTGCTGGTACTGCCCCACGCCCAATGACTTAGGGTCAATCTTGACCAACTCCGACAGCGGATCCATCAGACGGCGGCCGATCGACACAGCCCCCCGGACCGTCACATCCTCATCAGGAAACTCCTGCCTCGCGACCTCGGAGGCTGAATATATCGACGCTCCGTCCTCGCTGACAGTGAAGACCTTGACATTCTCCGGAATGCCGACACGCTTGATGAAATCCTCGGTCTCGCGAGAGGCAGTGCCGTTACCGATGGCGATGACCTCGATGGAATATTCATCAATCATCGCGGCGACGGCCATTATCGACTTGATCTTCTCGCTCTGAGGAGGATGCGGGAATATTATCTCGTGGTGCAGGAGGTTGCCTTGCTCGTCCAGACAGACGATCTTGCAGCCGTTGCGGAAGCCAGGATCGATTGCCATTGTCCTCTTCTGGCCGACCGGGGCGGAAAGAAGAAGCTGGGTTAGGTTCTCACCGAAAACATTAATCGACTCTATGTCAGCCTTTTCCTTGGCCTCCTTGACGATTTCGTTGGTCAGCGATGGTTCCAAAAGACGCTTGTACGCGTCATCGACAGCCAGACGGATCTGCTCCGCAAGCTTGGCGCCCGGATAGCGATGCTCCTGACAGAAATCATAGTAGATCTTGTTGCCGCATTTCTCCGGATCGGCATCCAGGCCAATCGACAGAAAGCCTTCTTTTTCAGCTCGAAGAATCGCCAACAGATTATGCGACGGAATCCTCTGCAGCGGCATGGAGAAATTGAAATACGTCCTGTACTTCGAAGCCTCAGCATTGTCCGAAGCCGCCTTGGTGGCCTTGGACTC
>CAKUSF010000233.1 GCA_934678915.1 uncultured Bacteroidales bacterium | reverse complement strand
GCGGTCACATTTTCACCCGCGATGGCGTGACGTCCCTGGCTGTGGTCCAGACACATTTTCAGTGCATAGAGGTTGTTGCCCGTGTTGATGGAGAACGAAGCTCCTGAGTGTTGGTGATAGACCTCCATCGCCTTGCTCAGGTAGAATGATGCGGAGTCCGTCCTGTCAGCGTTGAGGTAAAGGTAACCGAGTGAGAGGAACTTAGCTATGTTGTAGCTTGGAGGAAGGCTTTGGAGCAGTTTACGGCTTAAGGCCAAGTCGGCCCCTGCCAAGTTCGCGTAGTTTGTTATGAAAGTCGGATAATCAGCAGGTTTGTTTTCCGCATTCATCACTGTCTCAATGGATTTCGTTGAATAATACAACGCTGAGTCCTGCTGTCCGAGAAATGCCATGCAAACTCCGATGTTTTGGAACGCAAGGCTCCTCATCTTGTCGCTCTGCGCCATCGTGGCGGCCTTGCGGGCATATTCTATTGCCTTGGGGTAGTCCTTGGCTGCGATAGGTTCATCGTAATAGCCAGACAACCTTATGTACAGATAAGCCAATTCATCGCTTTCCACCTCCGGCAAGAGACCGATCGCTTCCGTCAGGTAATATGCGGCTGAATCCCTCTGACCTCTCCATCGTGCCCTGAAAGCGGCTGCCTGATATGTCTCTGCCAAGGCGGAAGTGTCACATATCCTCCGGTAATACCTTATGCTTTCATCCAGCAGACTGTCCGTGGCGAAAGATCTGCCCAGCCTCAAACTCGCCAGCGCCAAAGCCTTCCCGCATCGCGCCTTCTGCTCTTGACTCAGCCCTTTCCGCATCGAGACGTTTTCCAGCATCGCCAACGCTGAATCTGGACTGTAACTGACCAATCTCTCAGCCTTGTCCAATGTCGAGTCAATTCTTCCGCCACAGGACATAAGGATGCAGGTGCTTAGAAGTGTGATGATGGTTTTCAATTGTCTCATGACTTATGATCTTACCCTCGCAAAGTTAATCAATAAAAGGTGAAAAGGAAAGCCGTGGCTCTTAACTAAGTGACAGTGAGATGAATAATGGATCTTCCTGGTAGCCAAAGTCGTACAGGGAACGTTGCTAAAATCTTTGATAATCAGGCTGTTGTCTGCCACGCAAAATAAACTTTACTTGTTGCCATAAATTTGCTACTTTTGCACTGCATACCTTGGGGCCGCTAATATTCCTGCGGATCTAAGGTTTGTAAGGTTGAATGACTGTTTTGATTTGTTTGCAATGCTTTTTTTTAGTAACATGAAAAAAATAAGTTGCTTCAGATTAAGAGAAGATTTTCGAGGATAGATCTATTTCCGAAGAAGGAGTGTGCCGGTGGCACATGACTGATGAGGAAAGAGATATAGACCGAAAAGATTCCTTAAGATGATGCAGGTTATTTTTTGAAGGTTACTTAACGAAAGGATAAACTTCCGTCAATCGATCAAGGCAGTCTCTGAATATTATGAGTCTATATTCATTCTATAGGATCTCGAAGCCTTCGGAGGGCAAGGTCGCTC
>CAKUSF010000232.1 GCA_934678915.1 uncultured Bacteroidales bacterium | reverse complement strand
GGAGCCGCTCAGGATCTGTTTGTGGTGGAAGAGGACAGGGTTGTCAGGCTACCTGATGGAATGTCTTTGGATTATGGCGCCATGATTGAGCCGGCTGCTGTTGGAGCCCATGCGACATCGAGGACTGATGTCCGGGGCAAGAATGTGGTGGTCTCCGGAGCTGGAACCATCGGCAACCTTGTCGCTCAGTTCGCCATGGCAAGAGGAGCGAGGAAGGTGTTGATTACCGATGTCAGTGATCTAAGGCTGGACATAGCCCGCGAATGTGGTTTGACCCACACGGCTAATGTGGCTCGCATGACCCTGAAGGATGCTTGTCGGGAAACATTTGGTGAAGAGGGCTTTCAGGTAGGATTCGAGGTTGCCGGAGTGGAGTCGTCTGTCAGGTCTTTGATGGAGTGCGTCGAGAAAGGAAGTGACATTGTTGTTGTGGCCGTGTTCGCTAAGGACCCGGCCTTGAGCATGTTCTATCTGGGAGAACACGAACTCAGGTTGTCCGGCACAATGATGTACAGGCACGAAGACTATCAGAAGGCGGTGGAATGTGTCTCGGACAGCATCATAGATCTGGCTCCTTTGGTGACGAACCGGTTCACTTTCCAGAATTACGACAATGCGTACAAATTCATTGATGCCCACCGTGAATCCTCGATGAAGGTTATCATCGATCTGGAGGCCAGACCTTCAGTGGTCGGAATAGGGGAATTGGTCTGGGATATTCTTCCCGGAGAACCACGGTTTGGCGGGGCTCCTGTCAATTTCGCTTATTTCGCACGAAAAAATGGCGCTGATGCGCACGTCGTCTCGGCTGTGGGAAAGGATGAGCCTGGCGAAAGGGCGATAAAGATCCTGACTGACAATGGACTTGATGCGGATCAAGTCCTGACACTTGAAGGACGGAGAACCGGAAAGGTGAACGTGACGGTTGATGATGACGGTCAACCTGAATATGACATAGAGCAAGATTCCGCATGGGATTCCATCACGGTGACGGACGGAATGCTGGATCTTGTCTCCAGGGCTGACTGCGTTTGTTGGGGGCTGCTGGCCCAAAGGTCGGAAGTCTCCAGGGCTTCAATCCTTAGAGTGCTTGACGCTTCACAACCGTCTTGCGTGAAGGTGTTTGACATTAACATACGGCAGGACTATTATTCAAAGGAACTGATAGACGAGTCTTTGAGAAGGGCTGACATATTCAAATTGAACAACGACGAAGCTGAACTTCTTGCGGGGTTGTATGGAGTCACCGCGGATTCTCTGGTTCAGAAACTGTTCTCGACATATTCAATTTCGTTGATTGTCTTGACTTGCGGCGCTTCCTGCAGCCGGATCTATGACAGAACCGGGTTGGTGTCCGAACTGGCTACGCCAAAAGTTAAAGTCGTTGACACTGTCGGTGCCGGTGATTCATTCACGGCGACATTCGTGACGGATCTCCTGAAAGGGGAGACTGTCAAGTCTGCCCACAAACATTCCGTGGAGGTCTCTGCTCGTGTTTGTGAGAGGAAAGGTGCAATTAACATT
>CAKUSF010000231.1 GCA_934678915.1 uncultured Bacteroidales bacterium | reverse complement strand
GAATATGTCGGACCTGGCGCCAAAGCTTGGGACAATTCTGAGATCAAGTACAAGGGTGACGAGGAACTTGTCGATGTGAAGGCTTCCATGTTCACGATGCCGTTCCCGTCAGAGGACGTTGTTCTCAATCCTAACATGGGATCGGATGTCGAGGGTGTCCATGTTGACGTCCGTGAGACTTATAAGTATGACTTTTAATCAGTGAGAAACTTATGAAATCAATCATAAAATATTATGTTGCCGCTCTCTGTGTGGCCGGTCTTTTCTCCTGCGACAGGGCTGACTACCCGGATCGTTTCAGACAGGCTGACGGCAAGCCGACCGTTCATTTCGTAAGGCCTGCGGATCAGGATGTGACCATCACCTCGGCAAGCCTTGAGCAGATCATCTGCATCGTGGGCGAAAACCTCAAGAGCGTCCATGACATCTATTTCAATGACCAACCGGCCATCCTGAACACCAGTTACATGACTGACGAGACCCTTGTCGTGGCCGTTCCTAAGAATCTGCCTGTTGTCACGACTGACAAGATGTACCTTATCACAAAGGACAGCACAGTCGTGGACTATGACTTCAAGGTACTTCTTCCGGTTCCGAAAGTGAATGGAATGTCCTTCGAGTGGGCCAATCCTGGCGAGACTGTCACCATCACCGGAAACTATTTCGCCGAGCCTCTCACGGTTGAATTCCCAGGTGCTGAGGCTACGGCAATCTCCAATGTGACAATCAACTCGTTTGATGTTGTGGTACCTGAAGGCGCACAGCCTGGCAAGATCAAGGTGACAACCGAATCTGGAACCGCTCAGTCCATCTTCCAGTACAAAGACAGCCGTGGCATGCTGTTCAGCTTCGATGACGCCCGTGGCAATCACGGCTGGCATGCCCAGACCATCCAGAGCGACGAGAACTCGATCAACGGCAACTATCTCCAGCTTTACGATGCCGGTGGACTCAAGGCCGACGGTAAAGACTGGGGTGACACAGGTTACCACTTCGAGTACTGGCCGGGCAACTGGAACACACCTCAGACTTTTGATGATCCTGATGGAATAGACCTCAGGAAGGTTGTGGACTTCACTGACTTTGCCAACATGGCGCTCAAATTCGAGATGCGCATTCCGGAGGATCATCCTTGGACTGGATGCCCGATGCAGATCTACTTCGCAAGCCTTGACATGTGTACCCTTGGAGCCGCCAACAACGAATATTTCCACGATGAAGCGATTTCTCTTCCACGTGTGTTGTTCAGACCTTGGAAGGCGACCGGATCATTTGACACTGGTGGAAAATGGATAACTGTGACATTCCCGTTCTCTACTGACTTTGTTTGGTACTGGGATGGAACAAAGGCATCAGGTGTGCTTTCCGCTGACTCGTTCTCTGGTTTCGAGATATTCATGGCGGCTGGAGAAGCTGAGGGAACCCCTTGTTCTCCGTTGATCCAGATTGACAACATCCGCGCTGTCCCTTACAAATAATGAATGGAGGAAAAGAACATGAAAAAGATATTTAAATATTCAGCACT
>CAKUSF010000230.1 GCA_934678915.1 uncultured Bacteroidales bacterium | reverse complement strand
GAATATGTCGGACCTGGCGCCAAAGCTTGGGACAATTCTGAGATCAAGTACAAGGGTGACGAGGAACTTGTCGATGTCAAGGCTTCGATGTTCACTATGCCGTTCCCGTCAGAGGACGTTGTTCTCAATCCTAACATGGGATCGGATGTCGAGGGTGTGCATGTTGACGTCCGTGAGACTTATAAGTATGACTTTTAATCAGTGAGAAACTTATGAAATCAATCATAAAATATTTTGTTGCCGCTCTCTGTGTGGCTGGCCTTTTCTCCTGCGACAGGGCTGACTACCCAGATCGTTTCAGACAGGCTGACGGCAAGCCGACCGTTCATTTCGTAAGGCCTGCGGATCAGGATGTGATCATCACGTCGGCAAGTCTTGAGCAGATCATCTGCATCGTGGGCGAGAACCTCAAGAGTGTCCATGACATCTATTTCAATGACCAACCGGCCATCCTGAACACCAGTTACATGACTGACGAGGCCCTTGTCGTGGCCGTTCCTAAGAATCTGCCTGTTGTCACGACTGACAAGATGTACCTTATCACAAAGGACAGCACAGTCGTGGACTATGACTTCAAGGTACTTCTTCCGGTTCCGAAAGTGAATGGAATGTCTTTCGAGTGGGCTGCTCCTGGCGAGACTGTCACCATCACCGGTAACTATTTCGCCGAGCCTCTTACGGTTGAATTCCCAGGTGCTGAGGCTACCTCAATCTCCAATGTGACAATCAACTCGTTTGATGTTGTGGTACCTGAAGGCGCACAGCCTGGCAAGATTAAAGTGACAACCGAATCAGGAACCGCTCAGTCCATCTTCCAGTACAAAGACAGCCGTGGCATGCTGTTCAGCTTCGATGATGCCCGTGGAAACCATGGTTGGCATGCTATGACTATTCAAAGCGATGAGAACTCACTGGACGGCAACTATCTCCAACTCTACGATGCCGGTGGCCTCAAGGCCGATGGTACCGACTGGGGTGACACGGGTTACCACTTTGAGTATTGGCCGGGCAACTGGAACACTCCTGAGACTTACGATGACCCTGAAGGAATTGACCTTAGGAAAGTCGTTGATTTCACGGATTTCGCCAACATGGCTCTTAAGTTCGAGATGCGCATTCCTGAGGACCATCCTTGGACTGGATGCCCGATGCAGATCTACTTCGCAAGTCTTGGCATGTGTACCCTCTCCACTGCAAACAACACCTACTTCCACGATGAGTCAATTTCTCTTCCACGTGTGTTGTACAAACCTTGGAAAGCGACCGGCTCATTTGACACAGGCGGCAAATGGATCACTGTGACATTCCCGTTCTCCAGCGACTTCGTTTGGTACTGGGATGGAACAAAGGCATCAGGTGTGCTTTCTGCCGACTCGTTCTCTGGTTTCGAGATCTTCATGGCAGCTGGAGAAGCTGAGGGAACACCTTGCGCTCCGTTGATCCAGATCGACAACATCCGCGCTGTCCCTTACAAATAATGAATGGAGGAAAAGAACATGAAAAAGATATTTAAATATTCAGCACT
>CAKUSF010000229.1 GCA_934678915.1 uncultured Bacteroidales bacterium | reverse complement strand
GTCAGAAATCCGTTGATAAAATCCTGATGGATGAACCGCTCCATCCATCTGACCAAGAACCGAGGTATGTCTTTCCCGCTTCTGTCCCTGACAATCTTGCCTATGTCAATCGCATATTCTGAACAGTCCCTCTGCATCATCTCGTTATTTAGTAACCGTCAAAAATAACTTGCATCATCTTAGGCAATCTTTTTGGTCTATATTCCTTTTCTCATCAGTCATGTGCCACCGGCACACTCCTTCTTCAAAAAGAACTCTATCCTCAAAAATCTTTGCCAAATCTGCGGCAACTTATTTTTTGCCGCTTACTTATCTGCAAAAGTAATCAATCTTGCGAATAGTTATACTTCCTACAGTAAAATATCTTACGTTTTATGAATATGCCCGACAATAACGAATGTGCCAATTCCTCCTCATTCCTTTTGTAGGCACCTTCATTCAAGAGCGTCAGTGACAGACTGGCGCTTGAGAGTTTGGATGACATTTTTGCTATAAGGTGTCATCGAAACCCTCCTTATGTCGGGCATAAACGACAATTTTGCCTTAAAATGTCGTTCATTCACTCCATCACTGAAAAGTTAACCCAAATTCAACCGACTTTCTGTCCGCATATTCTATTGTACTCTGTGGCGGATAACTAACTGACTTATAATCGTATAATACTATGTTTCACTCCCCGAAAGGAGAGGAGTGGAACATGGGGCTTATTCGCTGACTCACAATTAATTGTCTGCCACGGAGATTAGGGCTTTCACCCGTTCCAATCCAGATTTCGCTATGGTGTAGGTTGCCGAATGATGTACTTAAAGGCGTCACTCCGCGCGGATGGCGTCGGCAGGGTTGGAATTGGCGGCGTGGAGGGTCTGGAAGAAGATCGAGAGCACAGCGATGAGCAGCGAGACGGCACCGGAGGCTATGAATATCCACGGGCTCAGTCCGATTCTGTACGAGAAGCCTTCCAGCCACTTGTCCATCACGAACCACGAAAGCGGAACCGAGAAGATGAACGAAACCAGAAGCGGGGCGCAGAACTTTGTCAGAAGCAGGGAGAGAACCTCGTTCGTGGTGCTGCCCATAATGCGGCGCACACCGATCTCCTTCTTGCGTTGCCTGATGAAGAACAGCGACATCCCGATGAAACCGAGGATGGAGATGAGCACTGCCACGCCTGTGAATATGCCCACGATCCTCATCGTGTTCTTTTCCTCCTCCAACGAGGCTCTAACCGTAGCGTCCACGCTTTGAACTTTCCAGTCAAGATCCTCGGAGGTCCCGTCAACCTCTTTCACAAGGTCACAGAGTTTCTTCCAAGCGTCAGGTGAGCCATCGGTCTTGACCATGAAGTTCGGATCCTCTATCTCATCCGTGTCTTTGACCGAGATGATGAACGGCTGGTAAGGATCAAGGACATTCGTCATATGGAAATTGGAGAATATGCCGGCTACCTGCGTCGCGCCTCTGTCGTCGCCCCAGTATATGACTGTTTCATCGTCCTTCAGCCCAAGTTTTCCTGCGAGCTCCTCGTTGATGTATTTCACATCGCCTGAAAGGTGGTTGTCCTTCAGAAGGTTGATTCCCATAATGTCGAT
>CAKUSF010000228.1 GCA_934678915.1 uncultured Bacteroidales bacterium | reverse complement strand
AGAGCCACAAACGGTGAAGCGAAAAACAAACCGCGCTTACCTATATCGGACACGTAATCGCGGAGACGCTTACTATATTGTACGGGAGATCATAAATGTTAATAGTTGAATTGAAAATATCGGGAATATTTTGTTGAAAATATTGGGAATATTTATCTTTGTATGATGCTAATTATAATTTCGCTATGTATTACAGCAGACTTGTCGAAAAGGAGATTGAATTGAAACTGAGGACATCTGGAGCCATTGTGGTTGCCGGACCGAAGTTCTGTGGAAAGACTACTACTTGTATGCTCTACCAAAAGAGTTTCGTCAAATTAAACACGAAGCAGACCATAGCGATGGCTCGTATGAACCCCAAGGGTGTCCTGTCCGGTGAGCATCCAAGACTGATTGATGAATGGCAGAAAGCTCCGGACATCTGGAACCAAGTGAAGGATGACCTTGATGTAAAGTATGAGTTTGGCAAGTACATTCTTACCGGAAGTTCAACACCAGCTGATAAAACTGAAGTACATCATAGCGGTGCGGGCAGAATCGCACCGGTGAGGATGCGTCCGATGAGCCTGTGGGAGTCGAAAGAATCTAAAGGTACGGTTTCACTTAAGGATTTGTTTGACGGTGGTAAAACCTTCCCTTGGGACTTGAATCAAAACTTTCAATTGAATGATGTCGCTCATCTGATTTGCCGTGGCGGGTGGCCGATTGCCGTGTTGGCGCCCGAAGAGATTGCCATTGAGATTACGAAGAACTATTGGAATGGACTATTCGTGTTCGATGACTCTGAGAATGAACGGTTTCGCAACAAGAAACCGGAGGTGTTGAGGATGATTGTACGAAGCTATGCCCGGCATATATCCACTGAAGCAGCTCTCTCCACCATTATTGCCGATGTACGCCAAAGCAATGAAAGGACGATGGATTATAAGACTTTTAGCGACTATTTGGAGGCGCTGAAAGATTTGTATATTTTGGAGGATATGGAAGCTTGGAATCCGAATATCAGATCCAAGACATCAATTCGTTCAACGCCTACGCGGCATTTCGTGGACACATCCATTGCCTGTCGGGCATTGAACATTATGCCGGATGATTTGATGCGAGATCTCGAAAGTTTTGGTCTGTTTTTCGAGGATCTGGCTGTCCGAGACCTTAGGGTCTATGCGGGTACGCTGGGCGGTGAGGTCCGTCACTATCGCGACAATGCCGGTCTGGAGTGCGATGCCGTTGTGCATTTGGAAGATGGCTGCTGGGGCGCCATTGAAATCAAACTTGGCGGAGACGACTTGATTGAGGCTGGTGCTTCCTCCCTGAAGACGCTCAAGTCAAAGATTGAGGAGAAGAGCGATGAGAACTCGCCGTCATTTCTTTTGGTCCTTACCGCTGTCGGTGGCGCCTACAAACGAGAAGACGGAGTCTATGTCGCACCTATCAATCTTCTGAGACCATAATCCACAAGCCCGTTGTAAAGGCTACAACCCCTGGCCAGCCATCAACGCCCCCGTCGCAGTATAAAAGCCGTGGCGGATAACTCTCGGTCTTTCAGGAGAATAAACAAAGTTCTGTAAGCGTCTCCGCGATTACGTATTGACTTGATTAGATAGGGTATTTACCTTTGCATGAAAAAAAAGGCAATG
>CAKUSF010000227.1 GCA_934678915.1 uncultured Bacteroidales bacterium | reverse complement strand
TTCCACGTTGTGGGCATCAATGGCTCTGTGGAGGAGGCTGATGTGACTTACATCATCCGTGACCATGACCGAAAGGAATTCGAGAACAAGAAGGAGATCATGCAGAAATGTGTGGACTTCATCAATGTGAAGTACGGTGAGGGCACGGCCACGGCTGCCATCAAAGATCAGTACTACAACATGCGTGAGCAGGTGGAGCCGCACTATCATGTGGTGGAGAAGGCTGTGAAGGCGATGGAGATGGCCGGGATCAAACCGAAGATCCAGCCGATCCGTGGAGGTACCGATGGGGCTAACCTGAGTTTCAAGGGTTTGCCTTGCCCGAACATATTCGCAGGCGGTCTGAATTTCCACGGCAAGATGGAGTTCGTCCCGCTTCAGAGCATCGAGAAGGCCTCTCAGGTCATCCTTAACATCATCTCGCTTTACGCGGAGTGATCTTTATGTATAGAAAGTTCCGGACGCTTCGACAAGCTCAGCGTCCGGGAGTGTTTACGCTTACAAAGCCAAAGGCCGCTGAGCCTGCCGAAGCGACTTTTGTCAGGTTCACTTTCGGGCGCTTCGACAAGCTCAGCGTCCGCGAACTTTTATGCTGATATCTGGGACAAATCACGACCGATGGCTCGGATTTGTTCCAGAATTTGGTTAAGACGGGTCTCTGACGGCTTCTTAGTACCGCTTATGTACTGAGCGAAGAGACTTTGGGAGATTCCCAAACGGCGAGCAACCGCTGAAGCATTAAGCTCAGGATGCTCAATGAATATTTTATAAAGAATTGTCTGACCTTCCTTTTCAAAAAAACTATCAAAACAAAGGTCTTCGTCCAATTCAGGCCAGTGGATGCCGTTGGCATCTGACACGAAATTAGCGCGTTGCTCCTCAGTGGCATATTTCAACCTTGGATAGTCGGTGAAACGTTCTTTTGCCTCCCTTCCATCATCGGTGCGAATCCACACAGCGGAATCAGTCAACCATATTTCCTTAACATTAATCATTTGTCACTCACTTTGTTGAAGAAACGATTCCAATGCTCGGCAATCACCTCAACATTTTCTTCTATCACCGCCTCGACTATCTTTAGTTCAGTCGGCTTAAGTCCATTATTCTCAACAAGCATGACTGGGAATATTGTAAACTTTGCTTTTATGTTCCCTTTCACTACGTGAACATGAATGGGGCTGTGGTCATTGGCGTAGAACATGAATCTGAAGCCAAAGAAGTAAAATATTGTCGGCATCCTCTAATCGTTTTCTCGGGGCTAAGATAGGTAATAATTTTATAACCTACAAGGATATTCGTAATAAAATCTAATGGTGGCCCTTCGACAAGCTCAGGGACCACCATAATTGGTCACTGAATTGCAGAAAGGGCCACCTTTGCAGCTGGTCGCTGAGCCTGCCGAAGCGACGAGGCTCAGGGACCGATGGTATATTCATTAATTGCTTTTTACTTGATGACGCCGAGCTCCTTGCCGACTTTGATGAAGGCGGTGATGGCTTTGTCGAGGTGCTCGCGCTTATGGGCGGCAGAGAGCTGGACGCGGATGCGGGCCTGGCCTTTCGGGACAACTGGGTAGTAGAAGCCGGTCACGAATATTCCTTCCTCGGCCATTTTGGCCGCGAACTTTTGGGAAAGAGGTGCGTCGTAGAGCATCACAGC
>CAKUSF010000226.1 GCA_934678915.1 uncultured Bacteroidales bacterium | reverse complement strand
GGGATGTCCAGCGAACGGATCTCCTTTCCAAGCCCGACAAATTCGAAGTCTGAATATTGCCAGAAACGGCACCACCAGTAGCCAAGGGCGTATTTTGGAGGCATCGGGATACGACCTCCGATTTTTGTAAAGTCAGAAACAGCAGCCTTGTAGTCGTGGCCATAGGCGAACAGATAAAGATCCTGCCTGTCGGTCGAATCACGGTCAGCCACCCAGTACTTCCAATCAGAGTCAACCGGCACAAACACCTGTCTGTCAGACTCATCAAGAACTGCCCATCCGTCACGCGAGACAACACCTTTGTCGTACGGTTCCTTGGTCTTAACACCGTCACAGCCGTCAAGGGTTCTAGTGGTGCCAAGCAGGTTGCCGCTGTCATCCATTCCCGGATGCCAAGTCACGGTTTTGAAGCCCTTCCTTGCGGTGGGATCCGCCATACGGAACGTCACGTTCAAATTATTCTCGTCGAACTTCCCGTTTCCTGAATATGTCAGCGTCAGATCCGAAGTCTTGATTGTCAGTTTCTTGCCGGCTTTTCTTACAGTATAGGCCGGAACTGGCCGTTTCCTGTTGACCACACCCAAGGTAGCCCTATCCTCAAACTGTCCGTCAGCCGCCCATTCCATGCGCACCAGCCGGCTCTCAAGCACCGTGAACCTTGCGTTGCCCGAAACGACAACCGCCTTTGAATCAGCCACCGGATCATCTCCGACACTCTGCGCAGAAGCCGAAAACACTGTCAAAACGCACAATACGCTGACAGCCAAGTATTTCATAATAACACTTCTCATAGCATATAAGAATATTATCGTACAAAGATAATCAAAAAAGAGTATGAGATTGCTTCTATGTGACACCAAAGTAATTTTTGAACTATCGAACAAGAAAAGTGGGGATAATACGGAATATTTTGACTAACTTGCAATGTTTTGGGCCGTCTCACAAAAAAAAGGAGAAGAACGCTATCATGGGAAGTCACACATGACATGCGAGCGTCCCGATGATGTAAGGCTGCTCAGACGCATTTTAACATACTAAACACTTTAAGATTATGTCACTGAACAAAGTAATGCTGATCGGTAACGTTGGAAAAGACCCTGAAGTACGTTACCTTGATGGAAACAACAACCCTAATTCAGGAAGCACGAAGGTGGCCACGTTCACCCTCGCGACTACTGAACGCTATCGTGACCGCAATGGAGAACTTCGAGAGAACACGGAATGGCACAACATCGTGGCATGGAGGAACTCAGCCGATGTGGCTGAGAAATACATCCGCAAAGGCACTCAGGTTTACATTGAGGGCAAACTTAGGACTCGGTCGTGGACTGACCAGACGGGCAACAAGAGGTACACCACGGAGGTCACGGTGGACAATCTTCAGCTGCTTGGGAGGAAGTCGGACAATCCTGGGGCACAGGATGGTGGACAGGGGTACGGGCAGCCGGCCCTTCGACAGGCTCAGGGACCGGTTGGAGGTCCAGCTCAGGGACCAGCATACGCTCAGCCTCAGTTCCAGCAGGGCGGCTATCAACCATCACAGCAGCCGAGCTATCAGCAGCAGCCGGTTCAGCAGCCACAGCAGCAGGGACCGGTGAATCCGATTGAGGTAGCCGCTGCCGACATGCCGCAGGATGACCTTCCATTCTAATATTCAAGAATATACAAACGACTTATTTATCAGATATGAGTTCAAAACTTGACGTAGTCCTTGGTCTCCAGTGGGGAGACGAAGGAAAAGGTAAGATTGTGGA
>CAKUSF010000225.1 GCA_934678915.1 uncultured Bacteroidales bacterium | reverse complement strand
TCGGCTTTGTAGAAACAGCGGAGGGGCAGAACCTCGACAACTGATTTCATGCCGGACTGGTTCTCGAAAGAAGCAAGTACCTTTTCTATGACATTCCGGTCATCAGCGTTTTCATAGTAGATGCCTGTGCGGTACCTCGTGCCTTCGTCCTCACCTTGTTTGTTCAGGCTGAACGGGTCTATCATCTTCAGGAACAACCGCACGAGCTCATTCAGAGACACTTTCTCTGGATCATAGCGAACATGGACGCATTCGGCATGGCCGATCTCATCGGTATAGACCTGTTTGTAGGTCGGATTGATTTCCCATCCGTTCGCGAAGCCGACTTCCGTGAAAACGACTCCATCCACAAGTTTGAAGAATTTCTGCGCTCCCCAGAAGCAGCCGGCGGCGAACCAGATATCCCTTTCATTCCCATATAGCATGGAAGCCACCTCTTCAAGATACTTTCTGTCAATCTCATCGAATGTGTTCAGTTCCCTGCTGTCGATGTCCAGAACAGCCGCTATCCGGCCACGTTTCCAACAAGGCACGACTACCTCGCTGCGGCTTTCGCTTGAGCATGCGATGTGGCCAGGAAACAGTTCGACATCAGGGACGATGACTGTTCGTTCTTCGTTCCATGATGTGCCGCACACTCCCCTGCCCTTGGAGATGCGCGTGCATGCCACCGGCCCTTGGAACGGGCCGAGCACCAACTCCTCCGATGATGCCACACGATAAAACCCTGTCCACCAGAATCCGAACTCACTATGAAGTAACGCCGCCATATTCGACATTCTTGCGACTTCGTCAGTCTCCCCGGCAAGAAGAGCCCGAAGCCGAGGCAGAATCGCAAGGTATTTCTCTTCCTTTGTCATATTCGTTAAATTTTCAGGGTAAAGATAATGTTTTTGGTTAGAAATGTGGCATTCTGATAAACTTGATTCATCTGAAAAGCGGAAAAACAGATTGTATTTCTGATCAGAAACCTTATATTTGTCATGATCAAACAAGTTGGCCGCAATATGTTTTTGGCAAACTACATCATAGTCGGAATTGTAATTTTTGTGCTCTTCACATTCTCCATCCTTATCCTCTGCGGCAAGGGTGACAGCCTCATTGCAGGCTACAACACCGCAAGCGAAGAGGAAAAGGCCGAATATGACATAACGAGGCTTAGAAAAGTCACAGGCTACGGGCAGTTGGCCATCTGTTTGCCTACAGGGTTGATACCGATGGCGGAGACAAGTTTTACGTTGTTCTGGGTCTCTTTGGCACTCTTGATTGGAATCACTGCCGTAATCGTCATATTGTCGAATTCCTATGCCAAGAAGGCGCGCGGCAAAAGCAATTAATCAGAATTTTAAAACTAATTAGGAATATGAAAGCACAATGGAATATTCTTGCAGCGGCCATGATGATGGCTGCGGTGGCGTGCCAGAACGGAGGAAGCTGGTCAAAAGCGGAAAAGGACCTTATCTGCGGCGAAAGCGAGACTATGCGGGTGCTTACGGTTTATGATAAGGCAGACTCGTTGGTCCTGCGGACTGAATGCGCTGAAATCAGCACTAAGGAACTCAGAAGTGATGAATATAAGGTGCTGGCGAACAAGATGGTGGCGACGGTGACCTCCCCGGAGGAAGACGGGGTCGGAATAGCAGGTCCACAAGTAGGACTATCACGTCGCATCGTGGCCGTGCAGAGATTCGACAAAGACGGTGAGCCGTTCGAGGTCTATCCGAACATCAGAATCTCAAATCGAAGGGGTGAGAAAGAAC
>CAKUSF010000224.1 GCA_934678915.1 uncultured Bacteroidales bacterium | reverse complement strand
CCTTTCTCAAAAGCAAAACGGATACCCTCTTTTTGGTAAGGATACAGACTGGTTTTCAACAGGTTGTCCAAATCTTCGTCCGTCAGTTTGGACAGATAACCTCTTCGGTAGTCCGAATCCTTAGCCTGTGAGATGTAATCCAACACATCCGGATAGCAATGAAAATCTGGATCGAGTTCTTTGGCCCTTATGATAAAGCTCTCAAGTTCAGTAACCTTATCAGGAAGAGCGACACCATCCGAGGAGAAATATTCGCTCGCAAGAAGCCTCATCGAGGCTCTCTTGACCGATCCGATCCTGATTCTGACAGCGCGTTCCTCCGAATACGTCAGATAGAGCGATGAATATGGCGGCAAATCTCCCAGTTTTACTTTTCGATGATCTGTGCGCCAGATTTTGACCGCCTCTATGTGCTTGCAGGTTCCCAATTGGTTGGTCCTGAAATCAGGACACGAGCAGAAATTCCACTTGCTTGCCAATCCTCTGTACACTACCTTATAGACATTGTGGCTGAGCGGATTCCTTACCTCATAAACTCCGTACTGCCCCTCGTCTCCTGATTGTCTGACAAGAAGGTTCTCCTTCTGCGCGGCCTGACGGCGCAGCGCAATCTGCCACTCCCTGGAGGTCAGATCCGACGGCCTGACGATGTTTGACAGACGTTTTTCTTTAGCGACAGGCTTCTTACGGTTTTTGCGAGGTGTTGATTTCATCTTGATCGTGTTTTAATCATTAAAGATACCCTTTCTTCACGGATATTCAAATACATTTTGTCCGGCCAGCCAGCGTTTCTCCGGACAAACGAAAGGAATTGACGATTTTCTCCGGCCAAATGGCTTTCTACCGGACAAAAGCTCATTTAACCGCCACGAGCCCCATCTCGACCGCCTTGACGCGCATGAAGGCATCGGCCTCCTCGAAGTTGTTGCCGATCTGGCCGTCCAGGATGGCCTCTTTGACATATTCCTTGAGAACACCGATCTCGCGGCACGGGCTCAGGCCGTAAACCTCCATCACATATTCACCGGTGATCGGGTTCTTGAAGTTGCGGATGGCGTCCTTGGCCTCGACTTCGACTAACTTGCGCTTGACGAGCTCGAAATTCTGACGGATTTTGGCGACCTTCACAGGGTTCTTCGAGGTGATGTCAGCGTTGCACAGGAGCATCAGGTCATCAATCTCGTTGCCTGCGTCAAACAGCAGACGGCGCACAGCGGAATCCGTAACCTCCTCATCCACAAGGGCAATCGGGCGGTGATGCAAGCCAACCAGCTTCTGGACATATTTCATCTTCTCGTTCAAAGGCATCTTGAGAGCCTTGAATATTCTTGGAACCATCTTCGCACCGATGACCTCGTGGCCATGGAAGGTCCAGCCTACCGCAGGGTCGAAACGCTTTGCTGCCGGCTTTCCGATGTCGTGCAGAAGGGCAGCCCAGCGGAGCCAGACATTCGGCTGCGTGCGTACAGACTCCACGAAACTGTCCCCGCCCTCATCAGGTGTGAAGTCCTTCAGAGTGCCGGCGGCGATGCCCTCTATCTCCGATGCCGCCACATTGTCAACGACTTGTAGAGTATGTGAGAATATCTCCTTATGTCCCTTTCCGTCAACCGATTCCACCCCTTTGAGTTTCAGAAGGTCCGGGAGGATATATTCAAGAAGCCCGGTCTCGTCCATCAGTTTGAAGCCCATCGAAGGATGCGGTGTGATGAGGATTTTGTTGAGTTCCTCGACGATGCGCTCCTTGGAAAGGATGGTCATGCGGTCGCGCATATTCCTCATCGCCCTCAGGGATTCCGGGACGATGGT
>CAKUSF010000223.1 GCA_934678915.1 uncultured Bacteroidales bacterium | reverse complement strand
CCGGCCAAGCCCCAAAGGATAAGCCTCGGTTAGCCCGTCTTCCGGCAGACCGCAGCCGACAACCAAAGGACGACTAAACGTGTAGAAAGCTGTTTGGTAAGTTGTTTGGACGGCGGTTCAACTCCGCCCATCTCCACGAATAAGTATGTAACAATTATCTACTTACAAAATTTACGCTCAGTTTTACGCTCACTTCGCAGTAAAGTTGAGCGTAATTTCTTTCTCCGAACCCAAATGAACGAAAAAGCCGCCATATCCTTGTAGATTGGCGGTGTCTAATGTTGCTGATGTATTGCCTTCTGGATTACGACGATTGTTCACCACTAATTGATTAAGAGTATTGGTTCGCAGAAGGAATGGGAGACAACATTTTTCGAGATTAATGTCTTAGGATCATCTTCAAAACAACCGTAATTGCTAAGAATGTCATCGAGAACATTCCTATCCATATCAACGCCTTCTGCCACCATTTGAGGACATTGACTTCCTTCTCGATGACGGTCTCGACAACTTGGATTTCTTGCTCCACCTTGTGCCGTTCCTTGTAGGTCAGGAAGATTCGCATTGAATCCACAACCGCCTTCGTCGTGAGTCTGTTGTCATTCAGTGCCAATATCTGCTGGACTCGTGAGGATTCTTTCAATGTGCGAATCTCCTCCAACCTCGCACGGCCAGTGGAATCACACCTAATCAGAGCTTGAACGATGGAAGAGTCCGGCTGAACTTGAATGACGGTGTCTCGGATGGTTTCGGTGATTACTACCGTATGTTCAGCGTTTTCCTTCTTGTGAGGATAAAGTTTCGGGCAGCAGGAAGTCACGGCCAATGCGGACAAAAGTATGATTTTGGATTTCATTATGCTGATGTTTAATGATTTGTATTAACTTTGTGATTGAAAATATATTCAATTATGAAGAACAAGAAGCTGCGTATCACAGAAAAGGACTTTCTACTGGCCAATCGCAGGGCTTCGAGAGCAGAGGAAATCGAGAGGTACGGGAAACAGATCCTGATGAGGTCAATCACCCACAAGTCGAAAAAGGTCTATGACCGCAAGCGTCTGAAAAAGGCAGGCATCAACTACAACGATGACCTGCCTTTATTCATTTCTGTTGCTTAATCTGTTCCCGAAGTTGTCTTACTTCGTCCTTCAGCTGAGAGTTCTCCGTGCAGAGCCTATCAACGGAAGCCTTCAGTTCCTCGTTCTCCTTTCTGACCGCCACAATCTCCGAGTTTACCGCCGTGATGTCCGCAAGCAGTTTCCTGTTCTCCGAAGAAAGCAGGTCAATGGATGCCTGAAGGTCTTTCAGGAAGTCGTTCTTTCGTTTTCGTGAGCCGGCCAACCAGCCGACACCTGCCGTGAACAAGGGAATGATGTAAGTCCCGATGAATGTCAGTTTCTCCATACATTAGCCCTCCGAAAAATAAAGTCTCATCTCCGCAAGTCGGCGTTTCTGTAGTCCCGGCAGGACAACACCTTTCGCATATACCCACCGCAGAAACTCATCCATAATCGAGTTGTCATCCGGATTCGCCTTGACCTTTTTCAGAAGCGTTGATTTACGAAAATTTCCGCCTCCTACATTGAACACGAAGGACACAATGGCATCGAACTGGCATTGGCGCAGATTTAGGCACTCCGCATTGACGACATTCTCGGCCAGCGCAATGTCATGCCTCAATTGATCTTCCGCCTGTTCTTTCGTGATGTTCATTCCCGGAACCACGCCAAAAGTGTGCCCATATCCGACAGTCCAGACTCCGGCAGGACACCTGTAAGCCGTAAGTCGCAGCCCCTCGAACTGCCGTATCAATGAATATGCTTTCTCGCTTGCTCTCATAATGTTGAGTGTTATCAGTTTTGTTGATTTCCAATTGTAAGAGTAAAACAAGGCCCCGTCACCGGAGTCCGCCATTCCTGACGACAATCCAAGTGACGGAGCGATGAACGATATTACTTCAAAGGCTAAAGCGAAA
>CAKUSF010000222.1 GCA_934678915.1 uncultured Bacteroidales bacterium | reverse complement strand
TTTGTTATTCCAAATTTACAAAAACTTTCGCTATTTTCCTAATATTCAATCAATTAAATTTCATCGAACTCACGTTATAAATAATAATGGTTTTGTCAAACCGCGCGTTTAGTAAAATATCTGATGATACTTTTAGCGTTGTCGCTCTCAAGTATGACAATTGATGCATATTATGGAGCTTACAAATGTAAGCTCTTGTCATAAATTAAGCTGAACTTTTTTGGCAAAAACACTTCAAAATTTGGCTGAAATCCTGACTGCACGGCCGTTTGTGGCATATTTTCAGGAACTTACAGACTGCTATTTCAAATGTGCGGACATGCTTTGAAGTCCAGCGGCAAGACTTTGTTTGGCCTCAGGAACAAGGCGTCCAGAAACACGGAAGCGTTTATATGCGCCCAATGCCCTCGAGTTCCAGAAGTAGCTCAGACCGGCATATATCCGCGATCAGAAAGTGGATCGGGACATTTCTGAAATGAGAGACAAAGACTTTGCGGACAACATCAAGATCCACAGAACGGCGGACATACACGCGCATGACTTCGAAATTGAAACCTGAGCGTTCCGCCATAATGTTGGATGGTGCCACCAGATGCTCTACAACATCGATCGCACCGGATGCCTGGACACGGGCATCATCAGAGAACTCGCTGTCCTCTCCCTTGATGGCCGCGGTTCCCGAGACGAAAACTATGCCGCCCAGAAGTCTCCCACGCTCGAACTTTGGAGTTGTGCGAACATTTCCCTTACCCGAAGCGAGAACTTTTTCTGAATATTTATGGGCAGGTGTCTGCAATGGATTGTCTATAGGGCGGTTGGCTCCATCGAAACCTTTGACGGCATACGCCACGACCATAACTCCTCCCGAGTCGCAACCGATGCCTGTTGCCGCCGGATAGCCATCAGTCCAATTGGAGTCGGCATAGAAATCCGACCTTGCGTCATTGAACAATTGGTAGTTCTGACTGCCGTCATTCGTGGCTGTGATGTGGGCTATGTAGTTCCATTGACGGACGATATCCGACACAGCGAACGATTCTGATTCAAGAATGTTCCGGAGTCTGCCGAACACTTTTGCGGATTGCTTTCCGATGTCTTCCGATGAAGGGAAGTGGATCCCTTGCGTCAGCAGTTCCCTGCAGCCATCCGAGTAAAACACATAATAATCCTCGTGTCTCTCGACCTTTGGTCTGCCCTTGATATAGAGGATCTCAGCGACGAGCCTCCCACCCATCGGTTTCTGTGACACATAACTTACAAGTGGACAATCTTTTAAAACGGAGGACGTGGCTGATTTAAGTGTATGATCATTCAAGAGGTAGGTGTCGTCGTCCACTGCCTCAAAGAAATAGGTGATGCTGGTGGTAATATATTCATTGTCAATCCTTTCAAGGATGTCAACACACTGCCCTTCCAATGCTCCGTCAACCGATGAGGTGATTATTTCCGTGAACTTCTCCGTCATAAAAATATATTGAATCCAGTTGCAAATGTCGGCATTTTCCCGGAAATTCGGGATCCCAACGAATGGCTATTTTCTTCTTTGATTTCAGAATGTAAGTTCGATTTTCCGGAAAAGTTCGGAATAATCTTGCCGAAAAGTTCGGAATCGCTTATTTTTGCATTGAACATCAGTATATATTCAATGCAAAACAACAATGGCATAAATCTGTTTTCCGATTATCTGTTCTGGGATGTACGCAAAGACTCAATCGATCTCGATACCAACGAGTCCTATGTCATCAAACGTGTTCTGGAATTTGGGCAAATGAACGACTGGAATCAGCTTGTGTCAAGGTATGGGATTGAAAGGATTGTAATGGTCACCCAAAAACTAAGGACATTGGATCCAAAGGCTTTATCATTTATCTCCTGTATTTCTTCCACTCCAAAGAAAACATTCAGATGCTCCACCTCGAAACCATCAGCCCAGACACTTTGACCCTCCTGAAAAAGATTCAGTCTTTAGAAGCTGTTTTGATTTGTTT
>CAKUSF010000221.1 GCA_934678915.1 uncultured Bacteroidales bacterium | reverse complement strand
CTCCAAGCGTGTCAGGGATGTCAGCGAGCATTGCCTCAAAGTTTCCGAAAGCCTCACCGGCATATTCAGAGTACTCCTGGTTGACAGTCTCGTAGGTGTAGGCATCATTGATGAACACCGACACCCTCCAGTACTTCCCGTCCTCAAGGCAGTAGGTCCTAGGCTTGTCGCTCATCAAGGCCTCCAACCTCTCTCCTTCTGATTTCAACGGAATGAACCTCAGTACCTTGCGGTCGATGTCTTCCGCTCCTTCCGCTTCCAGTTTCTTACGAATATGTCTGGTCACGGCCTCGATGTTGCTCTGGAGCAGATCCACGTCCGTGAATATGGCATTGTTGATCCTCTGGAGTACATAATCTGGCGCATCACCTTCAGTGATAACCTTATACGTGTCGTTAATCAAACCATTGCCCAACGGCTTTATCTCTTTGACCTCGCCCTCGATGGCAAAAAGTTCAACTATTTTCTTTAGATCTGTCATAGCTAGTGTCATTTAATTTATCAATCTCTCAAAGATAGCCATTTCCGTTAGTAATTTCAAGCGTTAGCCCAATCATTTGAATATTAAAATTGCTATTTTTGTAGGCAACTCTTCATCGCTTGCGATAAAGGTAAGTCCCTCCCCCGAGGGGAGGGATTTAGGGAGGGGGTAACGTGAATGAAAGTGACTTGGAAATGACTTCCGAACGAGAGATGCTTTTATTCCTTTTATAGTAGTTTTCTACAAGAGATGAGTCATTATGGAACTTTATGAATATGCCCGTCCGACCCTGATGGCCGGGAAAAAGATACTCTATGTGCACGGATTCGCGTCCAGCGGCCAGAATGGAAGTGTCAAGACGTTGAGGCTGCTGATGCCTGAGGCTAAGGTGATAGCACCTGACCTGCCGGTGGAGCCTTTCGATGCGATGGAACTTTTAAGGAATATGCGTGCGTCGGAAAAGCCTGATCTGATCATCGGAACCTCGATGGGTGCGATGTACGCTGAGATGCTTTACGGAGTGGATCGCATTCTAGTTAACCCTGCCTTTCAACTGGCTGACACTCTGTTGAAAAACAACGGGTTGGGCAGGCAGGAGTATCACAATCCCCGTCAAGACGGAGAGACATCTTTCCTTGTCACGAAAACCCTTCTGGAGCACTTCCGTGAGGTCAGCTCACATTGTTTCGAGCGGGCGTCTGAGGATCAAGACAAGGTTTTCGGACTTTACGGAGTCCACGACACCTTGGTACATACTTTCGACCTTTTCTGTGAGCATTATCCTCAGGCCATAAGGTTCGACGGAGAGCATTACCTCAATGACAACGCCATCCTCCATTCCATCCTTCCTGTGATTCAATGGATCGATGACAGGCAGAGGAACGTTCAGAAACCAGTTTTGTTCATCTCGCTGAGTGACAGGATAATCAATCATTCGAGCGGTTTCGCCAAGTCCGTCGCCTCGCTTGCCGTGAACTATGATGTCCACATTGTCGCCGGAGTCCCGTACAACACTCCGGAACTTTGTCAGAAGGTTGTGGGCTGGTGCGAGACCAACCTCGGTGTCCCTGTCTGGAACCGTGTCACGATCACGAACCACAAGAATCTTCTTCTGGCTGACTACCTGATTGACGCCGAGCCAGATGTGGACGGAGCATCCGACTTTATGGGCACCTTGATCCATTTCGGCTCCGATGCCTTCAAGACCTGGGAGGATGTCCTGACTTATTTCTCTCGCCTTGGCGGACAATGAGTTTTACCGGCCGCTGTGGTTCGACAGGCTCACCAACCTGGTGTGTTCTCGGTCGCTGAGCTTGTCGAAGCGCTGTGCTTACCGGCCACCGATCTTGTTGAAGCGCTGTGCTTGTTGGTCGCTGAGCTTGCCGAAGCGCCCCGCCCGAAGAAGTTGGTTCGACAGGCTCACCAACCTACAACCCTGCCTTTAAATTAGTAAAAACAAAAACGAACATGAAACGAATCTTTATCGTAGCCTTAATCTTAAGCGTCATCTCCGTAGCGAGTGCCTTT
>CAKUSF010000220.1 GCA_934678915.1 uncultured Bacteroidales bacterium | reverse complement strand
CGATAGCCGAGGCCAAAGCTGATGGAATTGCCAAGAATGTCGCTTGCAGTCAGATAAGCCACGTCCAAACTGACACCCAAGAAACGGACGCCAAGCCCAAGTGAAGCGTATGTCGGAACCGCTTTTTCCTTGTCGCCATAATGGAAACCACCTCTGGCGAAAAGCATGCTCTTGTAGAAATATTCCACACCTAATCCAGCCATGAAGCCGCCTTTGAACAATACATCAACCTCTACGGACGGGGTTACGGTCGAGGCCTTTGGATCCCCGATCCGGTAAGCGCCCCCAACACGAGCAAGCATCGGTTGATCGTAGTCATCTCCACCGTAATTGACCTTTCCGCCAATATTGTTGACAGAAAATCCCGCGCTCAAAGCATCTTTCTTAAAGAACAACGCAGCATCCGCACCTAAGACACTGGCATCGGCATCTTCTCCAAGGGACGATTTGACCATACGGCCAGTCACACCGATAGAAAGGAAGTTTGTAATTGAATATGCCGCCCCAAAGGCGATGATAGTTTCGCCCGGAGTGAACGAATCCTTGACTGACCCACTCTCCGACACAATGTCATACGATGGCTGCCGGAAGTCTTTGTACTGAAGTCCGAAAGCGAATCTTTCGCCCAAACGGTACGTGGCGCCAACACTGATGACTTTGTCCTTGGCATAGTCAGGCTGCCAAAGGACGAATGACGCCCCGGCCGCAAACCTGTCCTCGCCAAGAGACATGGACGCAACATTCCCTTCCAATGAGTATGCGCCAGACACTTTTCCTACCGAGGTTGTCGCCATGCCAAGAGCCGAGGCATCAGAACCGACCAGAAGTGAAGGCAAGGTCTGGGCTGAAGCGTGACATACGAAAATAGCCACAGCGAGCAGTAGTGTATAAATCTTATTCATGCCTTTCAATCATTAAAGTTTCACTATACTTGACTTATACTCCTTTCCATCCAATGTGACAATCACAGTGTACTGTCCCGCCACTGCGTCTGCCATATTCACCGTCAATGGAGTAAATGGAGAACCAGCCCCCAGAGACTCGTCAAGATAAGTCGAACCGGAAGCCGAGACTATCCTGACTTTCACCACCCCAGCGTTCAGGCCGAGCTGGATGTTCAACTTGTCCTTGACAGGATTAGGGTATAGAGAAACATCCTTGGAGCCATCCATGACCAAGACAAGGAATGTCTGGGAGACAGACTCCTTCCTGACATCCGTTCCTGTGATTGTGATTTCGGAACTGCCATAGTTCATCGGTGTCAGGAGGAACTTCCCTTTTGAATATGTCATGTTGACCACTGCCGGATTACTGAAGGAGAACGTGTATGTCAAGTCTTCCCCGTCCTCATCATTGAAATATTCCGAGACAGAATATTCCTGTGTCGCAGCGGCTTTCGAGGTGAACAGCATGTTCTCGAACGCTTTTACCACGATCGGGGCATGGTTTTCCTGAATCGTGTAGTCAACCTTGGCAACAGTTGCCATGCCATAGATGTCCGTCACTGTCAGTTTAGCCGAGTATGTACCGGCAGGAGCATTGGCCCCCGTGATCCTGATCTTCGGCTCTGGACGCGTCAATGTGTCCAGCACCGCAGCAGCTGAACCCGGGGTCAGTTCAAGGTTGTAGAAATGTCCGTCAGGCTCGGTGACAGCGAACTCGGCCACCGCACTCTCGTGCGCCTTTATCGAGAACGACACCTGTGTCTTAGCCGTGATGACCGGTGCATTGTTACCTCCCGTGGTCACACGCACCCTCTTTGTCAGTCCTGAACGGTTTCCCGCAAGGTCGCATGCGACAGCCGCAACATAATATTCAGTGTTGAACTCCAATCCTGTGACAGTTCCGGAAAGGACTTCACCCACCTCGTGATCCTCAGTATAGAACATTCCGTACATCGCTTTGTCCGCTGATGTGAAATCCGATGTGGAATAGTAGATATAAATTGAATTAGGCTTTCCGTCATCAGGGTCAGACGGAACAGTCACCTTGAACCTGATGTTGTTGGACTG
>CAKUSF010000219.1 GCA_934678915.1 uncultured Bacteroidales bacterium | reverse complement strand
CGATGTGTAGGCGATGAATTCTTTTCCGCAATGCTGGCAGATTTTGCGGTAGGTTCTTCTTGGTGTGTCCATAGCGGGTCACTTGGGCTTCATCTACGGTTTTCGGTGTCCATCTTTGTTCAAGGTTGTTCAACGTTGTCCAACCTGCGGAGTTCCTTGGCTTGGTGGTCTGAAAGACGTGAAATCTTGTACCGCATAAGGTACAAATGCGGTACAAATCAAGACGGAAAAGCGTAGAAAAGCATTAAAATATCAATAATCGTTAAACTTTTACCTCGGAGGTAAGAGGCTGATATTTAGTGCTTTTCTGCTTTATTTCGATGGGTTTTGATATTCGGCTATTTCCCGATGCAGAAATGCTCAAATATATTCCCAAGCACCTCGTCCGTGGTGACTTCGCCGACGATGGTGCCGAGGTGGTGGAGGGCTTGGCGGAGGTCTTCGGAGAGGAGGTCAGGAGTCTGGCCGGAGGACAGGGATTTCTTGACCTGGCAAAGGGACTCGGAGGCATTCATCAGGGCTTGGTAGTGGCGGAGATTGGTCACGATGGTTTGGTCAGAATCCAAAGTAGAAGCCTTTTGCGAGTCGGAAAGCAGTTTTCTCAGATCATCAAGGCCAAATCCGGCCTTGGCGGAAATGTATAGCTTAACCACCATTTCATTAGGATTTGAAACAGTGTTGTTAACTAGGCTAACATTTATATTATCATCCAGAATGTCCACCTTGTTCAACAAGACGATCAATTTTTGAGAGTGAACATCCAAATTTGATACTATGTCAGAAATTGAAGATTCGTTTTCTTCTTCCGAAGCTGTGACATCAAGCAAGGCCAGAACGATTGAAGCCTCGTTCATCTTCTTGTAGGATCTGGAAATGCCGATTTTCTCGACTTCGTCAGAGGTCTCACGAAGGCCGGCTGTGTCTATGAAACGGAACAGGGTGCCGTCAATGGTCATCGTCTCTTCGATGGTGTCGCGAGTGGTGCCGGCGATGTCAGAGACAATGGCGCGTTCATCACCGACCAAAGCGTTCAGAAGGGTGCTCTTGCCGGCATTGACCGCACCGACAATAGCGACCGGGACTCCGTTGCGAAGTGCGTTACCGTAGCGGAATGAATCGGTCAGCGAATGAATATGCGAAAGGACATCATCGAGCAACGAAGAAAGCTCCGCGCGACTGGCGAACTCGACATCCTCCTCGCTGAAATCCAACTCCAACTCAAGCAGGGATGTCATCTTCAGCAATTCATCCCTAAGACCTTTCAATTCTTTCGAAAAGCCTCCTTTCAACTGACTGAAAGCCACCTTATGGGAAGCGGCGTTCTGAGCGGAAATTATATCAGCAACAGCCTCTGCCTGAGCTAAATCCATTTTACCATTTACAAAAGCTCTTTGAGTGAATTCGCCAGGACCGGCCATACGGGCGCCGCAGTCCACCAAACGCTGAAGCAGTCGTTCAACAATATACTTTGAGGAATGGCATGAAATCTCCACAGAATTCTCTCCTGTGTAGGAATGAGGAGCACGAAAAACACAGACAAGGACTGTGTCCAAGTCAGAGCCATCAGCTTCAAGTGCCACTCCATATTTAATTCTGTAACCGTCAGTATCTGAAATGTTACCTTTCTTACAAGATATCACTTTGTCAGCGATGGCAAAGGAGTCTTTCCCGCTCATTCGCACTACTGCGATGGCACCGGTTCCGGGAACGGTGGCGGGGGCGCAGATTGTGTCTTCTATATTCAACATTATTCTTATCACAATGGCAGTCCCTTCGGCAGGCTCAGGGGCCGGAAACATTCATTAACTCCCTCAAAAAAGATAAGCAGACTCAAAAATAACAGCCGCCTATTGCATGTCTGAGGGCTCCTATCAATCGGCAAATTTATCAACAATCCCCAACATATTCAACCCGCAACCCCATAATCCCCGCAAATCTCATTAAATTTGCACCTCAAAAACAGAACTATGGCTCAAAATGACCTCACACAAGGCAGCATCATAGGCAACATCA
>CAKUSF010000218.1 GCA_934678915.1 uncultured Bacteroidales bacterium | reverse complement strand
GACCAAGAAATATGACATAATCCGCTCTATAGCACGGAAATACAACTTCTCTCTGTACGACCCCATCGACTCGATCCAAGACGAAGCCATCTCACACATAATCTTCGGAAGTGACGAGATGTTCAGGGTCGGGGAAGGGAATATGTCCGAGATGGTGACGTTCGATGGAATCGTGGAAGACATCGATGAGAAGATCGAGTGCCCGGTCTGCCACGGAACTCGCCTGAACGAAAACGCCTTATGCTTCAAGATTGACGGAAAGACCATCGCAGAGGTGGCCGCGATGGAGATGACTGAGCTCAAGGCTTGGTTCGCATCCCTGCCGGGGAAATTAAATCAGAGAGAGAACAACATTGCCCGTGACATCCTCAAGGAACTAAACGAGAGGGTTCAGTTCATGCTTGACGTAGGCCTTGACTATCTGTCACTTGACCGGCCTACAGCCTCGCTTTCCGGTGGCGAGGGCCAGAGAATCAGGCTCGCCACGCAGATCGGTTCCAAGCTCGTCAACGTGCTCTACATCCTGGACGAGCCGTCGATCGGACTACACCAGAGGGACAACCGAAAGCTGATCAATTCGTTGAAGGAGTTAAGGGACGAAGGCAACTCAGTGATGGTCGTGGAGCACGACTACGAGACAATGATGAACGCCGACTGGCTGGTGGACGTCGGCCCCGGTGCGGGTGAAAAAGGCGGAAGAATATGCCTGAACGCACCTCTGAAGGCTCTGATGGAATATTCACCAGACAACGGGAAAGCGCCTGCGTTGCTGGACAAGGAGACCGCCGGACACTGCATATTCGGAAAGTCAAAGACTCTGGATTACCTTCAGGGTAAGGATTCCATCCCGGTTCCGTCCGCGCGACGTACCGGCAGCGGCAAGTTCTTGAGCATCAAGGGAGCTCGTGGAAACAACCTAAAGAACGTGTCCGTGGATTTCCCGCTGGGATGTTTCATCGGGATCAGTGGAGTCAGCGGAAGCGGCAAGTCAACGCTCATCAACGAGACTCTGATGCCGATTCTCAAGAACAAGTTCTACAGAGCCAAACTCAAGCCGCTGGATTACGATTCAATCGATGGTGTCGAGAACATCGACAAACTGATTGAGATTGACCAGAGTCCGATCGGACGATCACCGAGGTCCAACCCCGCGACTTTCACCGGTGTGTTCAACGACATCCGCAACCTGTTCGCTGACACACCTGACGCCAAGGTCCGTGGGTTCAAGGCAGGGCGGTTCTCGTTCAACGTGGCCGGTGGGCGCTGCGAGGCCTGCAAGGGGGCCGGAATCAAGGTCATTGAGATGAACTTCCTGCCGTCTGTGAATGTGGTCTGTGATGAGTGCAGGGGCAGACGGTACAAGGAGGACACTTTGGCCGTGCATTATAAGGGCAAGAGCATCAATGATGTGCTTGAGATGCCGATCAGCGAGGCCTACGAGTTCTTCAAACCGATTCCGTCCATCGCCCAGAAACTGAAGGCGCTTGTGGATGTGGGGCTTGGCTACGTGCATCTCGGCCAGTCAGCCGTGACGCTTTCCGGAGGTGAGAGTCAGCGTATGAAACTGGCCGCTGAACTGTTCCGAAAGGCCACGGGCAACACCCTGTACATCCTTGACGAGCCTACGACCGGACTTCATTTCGAGGACATCAAGGTTCTGCTCAACGTGCTTCAGCAGCTTGTCGACCAAGGCAACACGGTCATCATCATCGAACACAATCTGGATGTTCTGAAAAGCGTCGATTACCTCTTCGACCTCGGCCCGGACGGTGGCCGCAGAGGCGGCCGTATTGTCGCCCAAGGCACCCCCGAAGCCCTCTCCCGGAACCCAGCCTCCGTCACCGGCCCGTTCCTCAAGGAGACACTCGGCTAGGAAAAGTGTAGATTTGCGTTGCGAAATTTCATGGAAAAATGTAGATTTGCATAGCGGAAATTTATAGAAAAGTGTTAACGGGATGTTATACAGGAAGATAGAGAGCCAAATAGAGGAGCACCTAAAATCCGGGAATGACCGAATCATGATTCTGGAAGGAGCTCGACAAGTAGGTAAGTCGTTCATAATACGCACAATAGGAGAACGA
>CAKUSF010000217.1 GCA_934678915.1 uncultured Bacteroidales bacterium | reverse complement strand
TAGCCGATCTCGGCGTCATCCTCGCCGATTCCGATATTGCTTTCGCCGCTCGTGTAATATCCCATGCAGCCGATCGCTTCTCCGGTCTCGTTCAGCTCGATCGCCCAAGTGTGGTCGTTTGTGAATATATTCCTTATCACATCAAGACTTTCTTCCACACTCTTATGCGCCGGCCATCCCGCCCTTGGGCCGACCTCCGGATCAGAGGCGTACTTGTACAGCGCCTCAGCATCGCTTTCCCTCCATGGACGCAGTGTTACCCTGTTCGATTTCATTTCAAAATCATTAATTATCACTCTACAAAATTACAGCTTAGCCGTTGCAAATACAAACATCATTGCAAAAGACCTAAGTTTCATTAATATTCCGGGAATAGGATTTGTAAAAACAACTCGGATTTGCGATATTTGGAAAAAGAAAGAATATGAGTCAGTTTGACACTTGCTTTTTTGAGAGATATGCTAAGATTTCGCTAGAGACGCTGCTGGACAGGAGGTTCGCGGAGTTGTTGAACAAGGACAGGCCTGACCTTCAGAGCCCGGACGGGGTTTCGCTTGGAATTGAAGTGACTAGGGCGATGCCGGAGACAAAGGAGGCAGCGCAGTCAATGCTCAAGGAGATGGCTGGAATATCCCCGGTTCCGGAGGAAGCCGATGATTTTGACACGATCATGTCTTCCGGCTATGGCTACGGACTTCAGGGAGGGCGCTATGTTGGCACCAAGGAATATGACTACTGGTCTATGGCACTTCCGATGCGACGGATTATAGAGAGTAAGGTACGCAAGGCCGGTGACGGGTTTTACGGATCGTTCCAAACGCTAGATCTGTACGTGTTCAGCAAGGACAGACTCAGCGAGATTGAGGTCCAGGACATTCTCCGCTACACGATGAGCATTCAGGACGGACAGACCGCCAAGTACAACTGCCTATACATTTCAGAGATCAGCGGGCTAGATGTCTGCAACTTGTCCGGAGACATCTCGGACCTTTACCGCGTCTCGCACCACCCTATCTCACCAGATCTCCGCAAAGAGTTCTTTCACAAAGCTTTGCAACAATATTAATAATGAATATGCGAAAAAACAGCGGTTGGCTAATTCATCTGGCAATCTGGGCAGTGATTCTGGCTATGCCATTCTTCTCACCACAGCCAGGGAGACCGCTTCACGGTGGAGTGGATTATTCACGATATCTTCCAGTAGTGGTCTCATTTGTAATAGTGTTCTACACAAATTACCTAGTACTCATAAAGAAGTTCCTTTCCAGCCAAAGAACATGGTATTTTTTACTATGGAATGTCGTATTGATAGCAGCAGCGAGTGTGTCTGTGCACATGTTCTTTAGGTACGTTCTCGCTCCTACTGGGACACCACCGCCTCGCTCAGTTCTCGACACTATCAGTTTTACGGTACGTAACACAGTAATTTATGCTGCAATTGTGGGCATTGCTGTGGCAGTAAAGATGACTACTGAATGGTACGCCAATGAAGCTCAACGGAAAGAGATTGAAAAGAATCAGGCTGAGGCGGAACTGGCGAATCTTAAAAGTCAGGTTAACCCTCACTTCCTGTTCAACACTCTGAACAACATCTATTCATTGATTCAAATAGATCCATCCGAGGCGCAGGAGGCCATACATAATCTCAGCGGGATGCTACGGTTCGTTCTCTATGAAAGCCAGAAAGAGACTGTTCCACTCTCCAAGGAGTGCGAATTTTTAGGTGAATATGTCAAGTTGATGAGTGCGCGGTTGACTTCGGGGGTAAAGTTGGAGGTTTCTCTGCCGGAAAACACTTCGGACAGACAAATCGCCCCTCTACTCTTCATACCCCTCATCGAGAATGCCTTCAAGCATGGCATCAGTGATTCAGCGGAATCATTCATCAGAATAAGGCTGAACGAGGATAATGAATATGTCACCTGCCTTGTCGAGAATAGTTGCTACCCTAAGGACGACACCGATCGCAGCGGCTCAGGAATAGGAATCACGAACCTCAAGCGAAGGCTTGACCTGCTCTATCCGGGAGCATATTCATTTGAATATGGCAGGGTGCAGAGCACGTATCGTTCACTGCTTAGAATAAA
>CAKUSF010000216.1 GCA_934678915.1 uncultured Bacteroidales bacterium | reverse complement strand
CGAGAACGCCTGAAATTCCGTCCCTGCTCCCATCCTGCGGTGTAAGCCCGAAGATGAGGAGCAGGAACAGTACAATTGTAATCGAGACTATGCAGGCCTTTCGTCCTGACAAGAGTCTGTGCAACGGCCAGCGGTCACGCAAAGCGTAAACGCCCACCAGAAGGCAGACATAGACCAGGGCCGCGGCAAGCCCGAACGAATGGCTGAATGCTGACATTATGCTTCACCCCACTGCTTGCGCAGAAGGTTCACAGCCTCCGTGACGGTCGTGGCGCGGTCGCCCTTGGTGCCGCACTCGAAGCTGACGTACTTATCGTAGCCGATCTCCTTGAGGGCTCTGAATCCGTCAACGTAGTTGTCCTTCTCACCGTCTTCGCCCGGCATAATACGACGGCCTCGGCTGGCGATGTGGACGTGCTGGAGGTACTCCTTGCCGGCTGACATCAAGGCACCGTAGTCGGAAGTCTCTTCGGACATGTGCCAGAAATCGCCCATTGCTTTTACTCCCTTGCTGTCCGAGTCACGGGCTATCGCTGCTGCATCCGCGACAAGACGCATGTAGAACGCCTCGTTCCTGTTCAGCGGTTCAAGGATTACGGTCGTGCCGTGCTCAAGAGCAAACTCACCAAGGTCGTGGAGTTGCTCGCAAAGGTAGTTGCGGGTGTCCATCGTGTGAGGCTTGCACGGAGTCTGGTGATTGAAGGCCGGAACCATGATGACCCCAGTCGAGCCAAGTTCTCCGGCTGCCGCCACGATCTCACGCATCGTCTTGTCAAACAATTCCTTGACCGCAGGATCCTCAGCGAGTATGAAGCCATCGAAACCGGCACAGATAGCCGACACCTTGATGTTTCGGCCACTGAGCGCATCTTGAATCTCCTTCACACGAGAGGCCAGTCCACGTCCTCCCGGCTCAAAACCAACAACCCCAAGGCTCTCCATAAAGTCCAGCTTCTCGGCCAGGCTCTCGCCCGGAGCCGTCCCCTCCTGAAACGAAATCTTTAGTTCAGGCTCATTCTCAGCCTTTTTCTTATTGTCCGACACGGCGACGCATCCCGGCAGCACCGAAGCCGCGGCCAATGCCGCTGACCCCACCGCTGCTGTCGCAAGAAAATCTCTTCTGTTCATATTCTTACTGTCTAATTTAATTCCTTCCACCAATATGACGAAGATACAACTAAAATTTAATAATCTAGCTCTTTTCCGGCAAAATACGATATTTTACATAAAACCATCCGCTTAGAATACGATATCTCACAAGTTGTAGCTATAGATGATACGAAAATGCGCGATTATGGATTTTGTTTAATTCATTAAATAAAAATGATGGATTATTTGCAAATCAATTAAACAATTCGCAGCTATTCAGTCCAACAGGTTAATTAGATTGATAGAATCACAATCAAAAAGGCCATCTCGAAGGATTCCGAGATAGCCCTTATTGATGCGGAAACTTTACTTCTCGGCTCCAGGGACAGGGACGGTGCACTTGCTCATGTCCATCTTGCCGAGCTCAAGCTTCTCCGGGAGGTAATCCAGGTCGGAGGCGCTGATTTCGTCCCAAGTGATGGTCTTGCCGGTGTAGGCGGCTTCACGGCCCATCACACCGCAGAGAGAGGAGATGCCGCACTCGCCGGCCTCAACGTGAGCCTCGCCCTTGCGGATGTGGTTCACCCAATCCACGTGCTCAAGCACATACGGGTTTGTCTGCTGGTACTGAGCCTTCTCGGCATCCTTGTCGAACTGCCAAAGAATATTCCCCTGAAGGTCACGGATGGCGAAGTCCGAAGAACTCCAGTAGCCCTTGGTGCCACGGACATATTCACTGACATTGTTGGAGCAGCCGTCAATCTGGCGGGACATGCTGTGCAGATGGACTCCGTTCTCATATTCAAAGTCAATGCTAAAGTTGTCGTACTGGTCACCGGTGATGCGGCGCTGGCGGCTTCCGAAGCCTGTCGCCTTGATAGGATGTTTGCCGATCATCCAGTTGAACACGTCAATGTTGTGCACGTGCTGCTCGACGATGTGGTCACCGGAGAGCCATTTCCAGTTGACCCAGTCGCGGATCATCCATTCCATGTCGCTCCAGCCCTGCTGACGCTCCTTGTACCAAAG
>CAKUSF010000215.1 GCA_934678915.1 uncultured Bacteroidales bacterium | reverse complement strand
GGTGTAGATGAGTGAGAGGCATGGTGGTGTGGCTGACCCCCTCTTTCGGGGATAGGGTCGAGCACGGGGAACGGCCTTTGACGGTGGCCAGAGGCATCTCGTTGTGCGCGTGGTTTGTAAAATGGGTGGTTTTGGCCGCATAGGGGATAGTGCTTCAACGAGATCTAAGGCTGGAATGGCGCTTCGACAGGCTCAGCGACCGATGGGCTCAGTGGCCGATGGGCTCAGCGACCAGTGGGCTCAGCGACGGATGGGCTCAGCGACGGATGGGAAGCCGATGAGCGGGGCTGTCAGCACTAGTGAGGCTCTCCGCCGCAGGTCACAGACTTGAAGGTGTAACCAATGAATTTGTGATCATAGTGATCAGAACATCCCTTATAAGGCAGGCCGTATTGAGCAATCTGGACAAATTCTCCATCAACCAGCTTGGAAGCCATCATATTCTGTTCTCCTGACAAAACCAGATCAATCATATCAGTGCTGCAACCTGCAAAAATACCGCCCTCAGGATAATAGGAGGATTCAGGATTCCCATACACTCTTGTAAGAGGAGTGCCGAAGACAACTTTCTCAAGCCAACTGCAACCCAAAAAAGCAGATTTCCCGATTTCTTTCACATCCGGAAGAGTCACAGATTTCAGCATCGTCCAGCTCATAAATGCTTCTGCTGGTATCTTCTCACACCCAATCAAGGTCAAGTCAATACTGCGATACCCTGCTTCCATAAGTCCAGAATGTATCCCCGCAAATACCTCCTCCCCCGCATCAGCCGCAAGGCGGATGTTGAACCTTGTCTTGCCGGCATACACTTCACTTGCAATGTTCTGAACGACAGCGTCAATCTCCTCTGAACTCATCCCCTCCAGCGAGACGACAGTCGCATCCAGAACGTAGCTCGTGCCGTTCACAGTGGCTTGAGTGAAACTATAATCAGCCAAAACAACATTATCATACTTCACGGACACAGTCGAATTATTAACAAAACCGCCATACAGATAGGCATTACCCTTGGCATCAGAATGCAGGGTGTACGTCGAAACGTATGACGTAGAACCGGCTGGTGTAAAGTATTCAACAGAGACAGAGACATCTACGTCCGGAATAGTCGCGATGCGCAGACGGGAATACTCGCGTGTCGCATTAAAAGAGACAGTTATCGCCTCGCCATTGGAGGTGATTTGGGCAGTTCCCTCAATGAATTCATCCGTCCCCGCGACCTTACCGTCTTTCAATGCCAATTTACCGGAAACCCACTTGTAATCAGGAGCATAATATAAATGAGGAAAGGTTGGATATTCATCTTCTTTATAAGCCAACTCGCCATCTGTCAATTTCCATTCACTGCCATTATATTTAAAAGTTGCATACTTAGTTCCTAAAGTCGTACTAGTCATCTCAAGAAGCAGCTCATCCCCCTTGGCCCACTCTGTCTTGCCGGGATCCTCAGTGCCCACAGCGCGGGTCTCTGAACCTCCGAACGCAGGAAAATCCCCCACCACAAAACGTATCTCATCGCCGCCCCGGACGGCAGCCTCATCCAAACCACGTGTGCAGGAAGCCGCTGCAAGTGCGGCAAACGCCAACAATATCATCTTTCTCATCTTCATATCCTCCAATTATTTAAGTTCCTCATCCGCCCCCCAGCCCGGCAGGTCGCTCTCGACTTTGATTTGGGTAAGTTCCACCTTGTTCTTCCCGACCACGAGTTTATAGGTATAACATTTACCGCCCTCAAAGTTGGTTGGCAACTTCAATTTCGACACATAGTTCTTTCCTCCAACAGAGAAAGACAAAAGCTCGCTGTCTTTGCCAAGCGTCCCCGGCACTATTATCGCCGAAAATTTATTGGCATCCTCATGCTTGTAGGCTTTCACCTCGACAACACCGCTGCTGCCAGTCACCCCGATCACTTCACCACCCGAAACAGAGAACTTAGGGTATGGACTCTTCACCACAGGATTATCAAGAGTCGTCCCCTCGGCAAAGTCAGCAGTGCCGATCTCATACGTCACGGTGACCAGGGCCAAACGGTGCCCAGCCGATATACTAATAATATCCCGAGGGCTACCTTCATAGCTTCCGTCAATAAAGTCAGCACTCTTCAAGCCCGTAAGCGTATTTTGCTCCA
>CAKUSF010000214.1 GCA_934678915.1 uncultured Bacteroidales bacterium | reverse complement strand
ATGACGTACTCAGGATAGTCGCGCATCCTGGTGTTGGAAATCTTATAATTGTTGAGAGCCCTTTGTGTCTGAACACCATAATAGGCCTCAGCCGGAACCTGAAGTTCCCCAAGAAGATCGGATTCAATCCGGAATTTCTCTTCGCTCATGATGATTTAATATTATCGGTTTATAAATTGTTTTATAATCTATCTGACAAAGGTAAGTCCAAAAAAGATTATAAGCAAAAATGCCGCAATAAATTTCAAATTATTATTAAAGAATATTGCTACCTTTGTGTTCATTTATATTTAAAGACATGATGAGAGCTATAGGAACTGTCCTTCTGTTGGTGCTTTCCAACATATTCATGACATTCGCATGGTACGGCCATCTGAAGCTTCAGGAGATGAAAGTCTCCACAAGCTGGCCGCTCATTCTGGTCATCCTCTTCTCTTGGGGATTGGCTTTCTTTGAATATTGCGCCCAGGTTCCGGCCAACCGCCTCGGCTTCAACGGCAACGGAGGCCCTTTTACTCTGATGCAACTAAAAGTCATTCAGGAAGTTGTCTCGCTGATTGTGTTTACTCTCATTGTTACACTTCTTTTCAAAGGCGAGGCGCTTCATTGGAACCACATCGCTGCTTTTGCCTGTCTGGTCCTAGCGGTTTTCTTCGTGTTTTTGAAGTAAAATATTCCTATTGACATATTCCCAACAATATTTATGAAGAAAAATGCCTATGCTATTGCCTGCACGCTTATAGTGCTGTGTTGTTGTGCCTGTGGCAAAGGTTCGGATAATGATGAAGGAATGATTGTGGGAGCCTATCTTATGGGTGTCCGCAACGAACTCCCTGACGTGAATCTTGTGACTCACATCAACTATGCTTTCGGACAGGTCAACGAGACATTTGACGGAGTGATGCTGCCGGAAGGAGACGGATTGAGCCAAGTGGTTGACCTGAAGAAGATTAAACCATCTTTGAAGGTTCTCCTATCTATAGGTGGTTGGGGGAGCGGGCGCTTCAGCGAGATGGCCTCGGATCCTGCGAAAAGAAAGAGTTTCGCCCGAGTTTGCGCCAGAATTGTGAAGGAGTTCGGCCTTGACGGCATCGACATCGATTGGGAATATCCAGGAAGTGACCTCGCGGGGATCTCCTCGTCTCCGGATGACAAGGCTAATTTCACCCTGCTGATGCGGGATCTCCGGTCCTCTCTTGGGAAAAGGAAACTACTCACCATCGCATCGGTATGCAATGCCGATTACATTGATTTCAAGGCTGTTCTCCCTTATCTGGACTATGTCAACGTCATGTCTTACGACATGGGAACGCAGCACACCCACCATGCCGCTCTCTACAGATCTGAATATGCCGGCCACTGCACAGCGGACGAGGCTGTGCGCAAGCACATCGCTGCTGGTGTACCTACACGGAAGATCGTCATGGGAATGCCGTTCTACGGTAGAGGTGTCAAAGGCTATGTCCCGTATCGTAATGAGGCTTCGTCAGACAGGGAATTTTGGGACGACACCGCCAAGGTCCCGATGATTCTGGACTCGCTTGGCAACATGCTCTTCGGCTATGAGAACACAAGATCCATTGGCGAGAAGTGCCACTACATCGTGTCCAACGGACTCCGTGGCGGAATGTATTGGGAATATAATGCCGACAATGCATCGCATGACCTTGCTAGAGCTGTCTATGAGGGACTGAGATAACCCTTGTGTAGTTCGACAAGGAGCGATGGAGTATTGCCACTGTTTGATTTAGAATTTGTTATATTTTCCGAACAGCCGTTTAGGCACAATGAGTATTAATATGAAACACCTGATCTCAATTATCACCATCTCCTGTTTGACTGTCATGAATATGTATGCGGTCAATCCGCATTCCGTTTATAGTATGCGTCCGGACGATCCTGAGGCGATCTACTTCACTCCAGACAACTTCGGCTTCAAGGCCGACGGTAAATCCGATGTCTCCGAAGCCCTCCAGACCGCCATCAACAAGGTGAAGACCGAAAGGAATTTCGGTATCCTCTTCGTCCCGGAAGGGAAGTACCGCATCAGTCGGACCATATATATTCCCGGAGCCGTCCGTGTCATCGGTTACGGCAAGAAAAGGCCGGAGTTCATTTTGTCGAAAAA
>CAKUSF010000213.1 GCA_934678915.1 uncultured Bacteroidales bacterium | reverse complement strand
CTGACGGTGGTGTTTTTGATTCCCACGACATCACATGCCTTGGCTTTGTTTCTTACGTAGGTCTGGCTGCCGGGATCGTCTCCTACCAGAATCACTACCAAGTGAGGCACTCGGCCATACTTTGCAGGGAATGTGGCCACCTGCTCGGCCATTTGGGCCTTCAGACGGGCCGCAAGGTCTTTACCAGATATGATCATTGTATATAAGGTTTATTATTGTTTTGCCAGCGCTTCGACAAACTCAGCGACCGGTGTTGATGGTCGCTTCGACTGGCTCAGTGACCGCAGGATAAGCCTTTCGAGGCATTTCAAACATAGTAACTTGTGGATGCTGAGTTTGTCGAAGCATCTGTCTAAAGGACAAGATGTCCGATGTCGGTACGGTAGAAGAGGTTGTCGCAGTGGATCTTACGTACGGCGGCGAGGGCTTTGTCACGAGCCTGACGAAGAGTCTCGCCGGAAGCGACAACCATCAGGACACGGCCACCGGAAGTCACAAGGGACTTCTCTCCAGACTGAGGATCAATAACTTCCTTGGTTCCCATCTGGTAAACCTTGACTGACGGATCTGACAGAGCATCCTCAAATCCGGTGATCTTGAAGCCTTTCTCATAAGAGCCCGGATAGCCTTTCGAGGCCATCACAAAACCAAGGGTCGGATCGTCTGACCACTTGATCTCAGGCATCAACTGTGAAGCAGGGATCTTCACTCCTTCAGCCACATCCGTTCCCTCCGGAGCGTTCACGAGCCTGCCGCCATCGGTGACGGCACAGAAGATTTCGAATATGTCGGACTCCAGACGAGGCAGAACCACCTCGGTCTCAGGGTCTCCGAAACGGCAGTTGAACTCGATCACCTTGATCCCTGACGGGGTCTTCATCAGGCCTCCGTAAAGCAAACCCTTGAACGGACAGCCCTCCGCGACCATTGCGGCGGCGGTCTTCTTCATAATGTGCTCAAGGGCATATTCCTCATCCTCGGCGGTAATGATCGGGACCGGTGAATATGCTCCCATGCCTCCCGTGTTAGGGCCTTTGTCGCCCTCGAACGCCCTCTTGTGGTCCTGGGCGACGGCCAGCGGGAAAACCTCCTCACCGTTCACAAAGCACATGAACGAGAACTCAGGACCGGTGAGATATTCCTCGACCACGACCTTGCCTTTGCCAAACTTGTCGTCCAGAAGCATGTCCTTCAGAGCCGCCTGGGCATCCGAGAAGGTCTCCGGAATGACCACGCCCTTGCCGGCGGCCAGGCCGTCATATTTCAGGACAACCGGGAAGGAATGTCTGCTGACATATTCAATGGCATCATCGTAGTTGTCGAAGGTCTTGAAGGCAGCGGTCGGGATGTCGTACTTCTCCATCAGCTGCTTGGCGAAGTCCTTGCTGGACTCGATGCGGGCGGCAGCGGCTGAAGGACCGAATATTCTCAAGCCAGCCTTCGTGAATGCATCCGCTATTCCAGCGGAGAGAGGGACCTCCGGACCGACCACCGTAAGGTCAACCCCATGTTCCTTGGCGAACTCCACGAGTTCTGGAATCTGAGTCTCTTTAAGTGGAACGCATTCAGCCTGAGCGGCAATCCCGGCGTTACCCGGAGCGCAATATATCTTGCCGACGCTTCTGGAACGGCTGAGAGCATCCACAATGGCATGCTCACGTCCACCTCCGCCGACAACCAGCACGTTCTTGGACAGCAGAGTGTCCAGCATGATGGTCTTGCCGTCACTCTTGTTCGTTGATTCGAAATGGAATACTCGCATAAAGATGCAGTTGTAAAATAAAACTAATTAATAATCAACAAATAAGACAATCATCTTTAGTAGTAATCGGCTAAAGACAAACGCACAAAGAACTGTCTATCAGGCGATTACTCTCCACCGAAGACTAATGTTTGAAATGACGTTCTCCAGTGAAGACCATGGCGATGCCAAGCTCGTTGCACTTCTTGATGGAATCCTCGTCGCGAACGGATCCGCCAGGCTGTACGATTGCCTTCACGCCATACTCGGCGGCAAGAGTCACACAGTCATCGAACGGGAAGAAGGCGTCGGAAGCCAGCACGAGACCGGCCTTGCGGGCGGCCTCCTTAGGGTCAACGGAAACGCCGGTCTTGGCGGTCTCCTCCTCGGCCAATGTGGCGGCGGCCTGCTTGAGAGCCAACTCAGCGGAGCCCACACGGTTCATCTGACC
>CAKUSF010000212.1 GCA_934678915.1 uncultured Bacteroidales bacterium | reverse complement strand
TGGAATCTGGACCTGATGGTCAACCCTGATCTCGACACCACCATCGCCTACGAAAAAGCCCGCTCCGACGCTGATTCCCAGCTCAGCCTAAATCTTCCGCATTCGACGTACTATTAGGCGGACTTTCTTTGAAAGTACTCCCTCGGTATAATGCAAAAAGCAAGCATTCCCTTTAGGGAAAGAATGCTTGCTTTTTCTCCATCAAATTATACAATAATGCAAAAGTAATATTAAATTTAAACATTGTCAAGGACTGTATTCTATTTTTTTCACTGTTTTTTTAGTGTTTCTGTCACTTCGACAGGCTCAGTGACCGGGGATAGTGTAAAGTTTCTTTACAGTGGGTGTTAAATTTCTTTACACTTTGAGGAAACGGAATTTTCGTTAATATATTCATAAATAAATAGTTGCTGCTTTTGGCATGAAAGTGGCTTGGCGAAATTGTCGGTTGGGGGAACTGTGTCTATTAGTTGCTGCGGTTTCATAGGGAAATGGGACATGAAGTTTATGAGGATTAATTAGGAAGTTATTATGTCAAGCACGTACCTGAAGTTCCTGTCGAGGAACAAGCTTTACACTTTTATCGAGGTTTTCGGATTGTCGGTGGCGCTAGGATTTGTCATTCTGCTGGCTTCGTATGCCAAGACTGAGTTCAGCGTCGGGGCGAAGCAACCGCTTTCCAAACAGTTGTATGTCGTCGGTGCGGGGGATTCTTTCGGAATGACGCTTGGAACTTCAGAGGAGTTTTTCCCGTCCATTCCTGAGATTAAGGCATGGACAAGGATTGTGGACATGGATAATTCGAATGTCATGGTCGGAGATGACTATTATAAGGCTGCCGAGGCATCGCTTGACACTAATTTCTTCAAGTTCTTTGACTATCGCCTTGCCGGTTGTCCTAAGGAAATTGTTTTGGGAAATGAAGATGAGACTATTCTGTCCGAGTCGTTTGCAAAGAAAGTGTTTGGAAATGAAGATCCGATAGGCAGGGTTCTGAGCATTGGAGATAACAAACTGACGGTAATCGGTGTTGTTGAGGATTTCGGACCCACAGATGTGTTCAACCGCTACGATTTCTTCACAAGCATCAAACGTGCACAGAAGCGGTGTGCTTGGATGGATAATTTTGGCAGCACGATTCCGATTGTCAGGCTTGACGAAGGGACTGATGTGGAAAAGGTGCGTGAGGAACTCTTGAATAAATACATGGGCTATTGGAATTTCTATAAGGCGGATAATTCCAACAACGCCTTTTTGTGGGGATCTAGTGTGACGAGACTTGACAAGGTCTATTTTTCGGGTATGGATGCTTGGAGCTGTTTAAGGACTGGCAACAAGAAACAGGTTGAGTTGCTGTTCATTGTGGCTCTGGTGCTGCTGGTCTCCGCCATATTCAATTACATCAACCTCACGGTCGCCCAGACGGGAAAGCGCGCCAAGGAAATGGCCACCAGAAGGTTGCTTGGCGAAAGCTCAAGGAATATAGTGACGAGGTACATCACCGAGTCATTCGCCTTTACTGTCGGGTGTTTTGCAGTTGGCTGTCTGCTGGCATATTCATTCAAACCGCTCTTTGACAGTATTTTGAGCTCTGAAATTGTGTTGACGCCTGACTTGACCACCGTGCTTTGGGCAGTTTTGGCTTTGGTTGTCATTTCCGTGATCTCTGCATTGCTCCCTGCGCTGCTTGTCTCACGATTCAAGCCGATAGATGTCGTGAAAGGGGAGTTCCGTTTCAAGAACAAGATGATTTTCGGCAAGGTGTTCATCGTGCTTCAGACAGTGTTCAGCACCGTCCTTATCGCTATGGCGATCACGATGGCGGCGCAGGTGAACTGTCTGGTAAACCTTCCTGTAGGCTACGAGACAAAGGACGTCATTCAAGTCAATTCACAAGATGTAGGCTATAGAAGAGGGCCTCAGGAGGCTCTTCGTGCCAGATTAAAGGCTTTGCCTCAGGTGGTTGATGTGGGACTTGGGATTACATCTCCGATATCCTGCGGGGCGAATGGTATTCACGATGAGGACAACCAATTGATAGGTTGGATGCGTATGGCCCAGTTGGACACGACTTCGCTTAGGATTCTGGGAATCAAAGTCTTGGAGAAGTATAGCGAACTCTCTTCACCGAAAGTGCTTCTGACAGAGATATCCAAGAGAAGCACCGGTGTGACGGCAGAACATCCTTACGTAGGCGGAAGCTA
>CAKUSF010000211.1 GCA_934678915.1 uncultured Bacteroidales bacterium | reverse complement strand
TGGTTGATGTCGTACTTGTTGTAGGTCTGGGGATCTCCAAGAACGATCATGGAGAATGATTCCTCGTTCTCAAGATTTTGACGGTCAGCCCTGTGCTGAGCAAAAAGTGGATTTGCTCCAACTGCGAGCAATCCTAAACTCAAAAAGATAAAAATGTGTTTTCTCATACTATCTGTGTTGATGACATTGCAAAGATAAATATTTCCTAAGTGGAGACAAAACTATATCTTTCATCTCGGAAGTCCAAGGAAATATTCATAAAGATCGCTGGTTCCGGATGCAAGGAACGGTTCTTGCGGGGTTTAGAATTTTGGATATTTGGTACGGTGGGCAATCACCTATTATTTATGAATGAATATATTCACTGATGGCAATTGCCTGCCTGACGGGAAAAGAGAGAGACATGAATAAGACAACAAGAAAAATCATGCTTTCGGGTATGGCTGCCGCCATGCTGGTGTCATGTGGAACAGCGAAAAAAAGCGGGCAGAGCAATGCTGGGCAAGTGATAATGGGGAATATGGAAGAAACTGACAGTGATTATCTTATCTTAGACGACAGCCAGAGAAATCTTTTGGCAAAGAACAACACTTTCGCCATCAATTTGTTCAACAAAGTTTCAGGAATGGACTCAAGGGTGATTTCACCGCTAAGCATCACTGGACTGATGACGATCCTGTCAAACGGAGCCGAGGGGGAGACACGTCAGGAGATCCTCAACACGCTTGGATTCAGCGGAGCGTCTCAGGACGAGATCAACGCTCTGTACGGCTATCTCATCAAGAAGGCCGGAAAGCTGGACCCTTCCACGACCGTCAACATCGCAGACTACATCGCGGTCAACAAGAACAACAAGGTCAAGAAGGACTTCGAACGGACAGTAAGCGATTGGTTCAAGGCCGAGGTTGAGAATCTTGATTTCACATCGAGCAAGACGGCAGGCATCATCAACGACTGGTGCTCCGAGCACACAGACGGGATGATTCCCAAGATTATAGACAGCGTTGAGCCAAGTGCCGTCGCCTACCTGATGAACGCGATCTACTTCAACGGCTCATGGACGGATAAGTTTGACGCCAAGGACACCAAGGTCGAGCGGTTCAGGGGCTACACCCGCGACATCAAGAAAGTCAATATGATGCACAGGAATGATGAATATCTCTACACCTCCAACAAGACATACTCCGCTGTCAGGATCCCTTACGGCAACGGCACGTTCTCGATGACTGTGCTTCTGCCCAACGAGGACAAGTCGATTCAAGACATGATGAAGGTACTCAGTGCCAAGGAACTCTCACGGATGCGTCAGAACATGGAGAGCTGCAAGGTTGACCTCAAGTTACCGAAGTTCACGACTGAAGTCGAGCAGCCTCTGAATGACGTCATCGCCAGTCTGGGAGCCTCCACGATGTTCAAGCCGGCAGCGGATTTCAGCAAGTTGGCGGACGGGAATATTTTCGTTTCCAAAATGTTCCAGAAAGCCAAGATTGAGGTAAGCGAGGAGGGCACCAAGGCCGCCGCCGTCACCGCAGCGATCATGACGATGTCAGCACTTGCTCCAGAACCTCGTCAGGTTGAGTTCCATGCGGACAGGCCGTTCGTCTATGTCATCAGTGAATCCAGCACCGGAGCCATCTACTTCATGGGGCAGTTCACCGGCAGCGAGATCTAAGCTTATTTCAGGCTCTGTGGGAGCCAGCAAAAACAAATTCCCGAATTTTGCACGTTACCAAAATTCGGGAATTTGTTTTTGCTAGCTTCTGAAGAACATTATTGTTGGATTGAGTCGTTCCAACCATTTTCATGGAATGTCACAGCACCCACAATTGTTTATTGCGATAAACAAATTCGCATCAGATTTGTTTATCGCAATAAACATTTATATATTTGCAAAAAGTATTTAGTCATGGACATATTATTCGACCGTCACATTGAATACCTCTCTGACGTACCTAAGGAATTCACTCGCGGACTGATGAATGCGATAGATTGGGATTCAAGGCTTGTGATGATCCGCGGACCGAAAGGCGTTGGGAAATCCACACTGATGCAGCAGTATGTGCTGAAAAATTTCGGGCCTACAGATCGTCATATTCTATATTGCTCTGCCGACACGGCGTATTTTTCCAATCACTCCCTGATTGACACTGCGTCAGAATTTGTGAAGAAAGGTGGCAAGGTTCTTCTTATTGATGAAATTCACAAGTACGAGAACTGGAGCAGGGAAAT
>CAKUSF010000210.1 GCA_934678915.1 uncultured Bacteroidales bacterium | reverse complement strand
GTTTCTTGAAGGCGCCAAGGTGACTGAAACGCTTCCCTCCCACACTGTCAGGGGAGGATCCCTCATCACCACGGTCAGCGGCTCGGTGATGAGCAAACTCGGAACCGCCAATGATGTCATCGAGCGGATTCCGGGAATCCGAAAGGAAGAGGACGGCAAGTTCTCCGTGTTCGGCAAGGGAGTCCCGCTGATCTACATCAATGGCAGAAAAATACAGGACAGCTCCGAACTTGAAAGGCTGCGCTCCGAGGACATCGCTTCCGTGGAATTGAACACCAATCCTGGGCCACGTTACGATGCAGAGGTCAAATCGGTGCTGATAATCAAAACTGTACGGAAAGCCGGGGACGGATTGAGCGGCAACGTGCGCTCTACCTACAGGCAAGGGTATTATTCCGCATTTCTGGAAGGTGCCGACCTTAACTGGCGTAAAGGAGGATTTGACATTTTCGGTTCGCTGGAGGCTAATTTCTCTCACACCCACCAAGAGCAGTCGAACCGTGTGACAACCACCACGCCCAACTCCGTCTGGAACCAGAACTCTGATCTAAGTATCTCAAACAAAAGCAGGCAATATTACTCCACCATAGGTTTCAACTATATGTTCAAGAACGGTAACGCCCTAGGACTGAGATACCAGCGTAGCGATCTCCCTTCCAGCCACTCGCAATGGCCGACCTATCAAGAGGTTCTCAAAGATGGAATATTCCAGGAAACCATTGACTATGACATACTTTGGAATGTGAAACGCAACTATGCGGATGGCGTGAACGCCTACTTTCAAGGCAAAGCAGGAGGTTTTTCCATCGACTTCAACAACGACTTCTACGACAGCCGCAGCAAAAGGACGCAGGACATCCACGAGCGCGGTACAGTCGAAGAGAACGTTGGGAATGAAAGCGATGTTTACAACATGATGTTCGCTTCAAAGCTCGTTGTCGGCCACAGCATCGGGAAAGCAAAAATTGAAGGAGGTTATGAATATGTCCGGACATCCCGGAACGATGCTTTCACATCGACCAAATCCGGACTGGCATCGACGGATAACCGGATACTTCAGAATCTGGCTGCCGGATTCCTCTCGCTGTCAATACCTTTCGGCAAGGCATCTTTGGACGCTGGTGTCAGGTACGAGCATTCCGCACAGAATTACTATGAATATGGCACATTCGTTCCAGGGCAGAGCCGCAAGTACTCCAACCTGTTCCCTACCGTGGACTTCACCTTCCCGATAGCCAAGGCGAACTTCTCCCTGACATATTCATCAAAGACCAAAAGGCCGTCCTACAGCCAGTTGAACAGCGCTGTGCAGTACGATGACCGCTTCACCTACGAGCAGGGCAATCCTTATCTCCAGCCTGAGGTCAACCACGACATCACCTTTGCGGGAATATTCAAGTGGATCTATTTCTCCGCAAGCTATCAGTATGTCAAGGACGCCATCGCAGGTCTGATTGTTCCTTACGAGGAAGGGGCGCCCATCAATCTTATGACCGATGTCAACTATGATCATATTTCAGAGTACAGTGCCGTCCTTTCTTTATCTCCTAAGTTCGGGATATGGTCTCCGAGGCTCCTTTTCAGCCTTATGGGACAGGATTTTGACATAGAGCATAACGGCAGCGTCCTCCGGATGAACAGTCCTCTCCTGTTCTCCAGTCTGTACGACACTTTCAATCTCGGAAAAGGATTCCTTCTGAACGCTGACGTGACCCACCACACGGCTGGAGACATGGATGTAGTCACCTTGAAGCCGAGCTGGCAGATCAACATCGGTGCAAGCAAGAACATCCGTGGCTGGGACATCCAGCTGCAACTCACCGACATATTCAAGACCGCCAACAACTCCATGCTCACCTACGGCTCCCAAATAATCCTGGACAAGTGGAACTACAGCGATTCCCGTGCCCTCAAACTCACCCTCCGCTACCGCTTCAACTCCACCTCCACGCACTACAAAGGACGCTCAGCCGGCTCCTCCGAGCGCAACAGGTTCTGATATTCAACCCCCAGTCACTTCGTGACAGCCCCTGGGGCACGGGGGAAAGGATTCCCCGAAACCCCTTCGGTCGCTTCGCTCCTATGAGATCTTCCTATATTAATGGAATCATACGTTCCCTTGATGATTTCAAAACCGAAAAAAATGTTCTATTTTCTCATTTTTGACACTTACTTTCAGAGAGAATAAACCCCCAGACCGCTGTAGTGGCGATATGGGGGTGTGTTGTTT
>CAKUSF010000209.1 GCA_934678915.1 uncultured Bacteroidales bacterium | reverse complement strand
CTCCTCTCCACCGCCGCCGAATCCGGTGTCACGATTGCTCTGGACATTATGGACCGCATCTGGGAGCCGGAAGACATAATTGAAGAGGATTGACAAGGTAGTTCTGAAATAACTTTGGACGTTTCCATGGGATAAAAACGGACATATTCCCTTTTAATTTAGGTTGCTTTGCATTATCTTTGCTCAAAATGGTTTTTACGTTGTTTATTAACTTGTTGAGACAATGATTAGGGAATCGATAAGAATAAGAAATGTCGGCGCGCTGAAAGACACATCATTACTTGAACTAAAACCAATGACTGTGTTCATTGGGGCCAGTGCATGTGGTAAAAGCACACTTATGAAGATTCTCGCGATGATGCGGTACATATATAAACGTGTCAACATCAAAGCATATTTGAAAAACTCAAATATAGATGGGGCTATTTTCTACATCCGCTTTCAGGACATCCTTAAAGACGGATTGCGCAATCTGATTTCTGAGAAATCGGAGATTGTTTACACAGTTGAGGTCAACGGACATCAATATGAGGTTAAATATGCCGACGGGAAACTTTCCACGCCCTCTATGATTCCGAATGAGGATTTGATTTTTCTTAAGGATTCATGGGTAAGCGAAATGAGAAGTGTCATTCCGGTCTGGGCAAGCCGCGGAGCTCTGGTAAAAGGGTCCAGTTTCGGATTCTATTTTGACGAGACATTCGGCGACTTTGACGAAGCGACAAACGTGGTCAAAACGATTGATCTGGACTATTTGAATATGAGACTTGATGTGGTCAAGGGTGGCAACAATCAAAAGAAATACATGGTTTCCCCTTTGGATGATTCCTATCCTCCTTTCGAGTTGAAATTCGCATCGTCCGGCATTCAAACAACCGCCCCCTTAATTACCTTGATGACATATTTCGCGACAGGGTTTTCTTTCAAGGATGCGATGCGTCGTTCCATCATTATGATGCTCTTTGAGAAAGATCTGACAGAGAAGTATCATCCGACTATTGAACTTGGGAACTTGCCAAAGTATGTTTTCATGCATGCCGAAGAACCGGAGCTTAGTCTCGACCCACGTTCGCAGCGACATCTTGTCAACACGATTTCAAGATACACTTTCCACGAGCGGATTGATGACCGAGTGATGAATATAGTGTTGGCCACTCACAGTCCGTACATCATAAATCATCTTAATGTGCTCATACGAGCCAGCTATTCCGAAAAAGGCAGGGATTTGTTCCCATTTATCCGCCCTGAGAACATCGCGGCGTATAAGGTGGTGGATGGCAGTTTGATTAACCTGATCGCAACAGATGAAGAAAGTGGTCAGATTATCATCAACACCCTTGATATGTCTGAGATCATGGAGGACATCTATAACGATTACGAGGCGCTTTAAAAGGGTGTTCTGAACAATGAGTAGTTTTACGGATTTTCTTAAGAATGAATATGCGCCACATTTCAATGTGATGTGGGATGAACGTACGATGTCTATCCGTTCCGTTAATCCGGCTCCGGCACGTTTTGAAATCAAGGACAAGGAAAACACAATCCTACAACCGAGAGGTCAAGGTGATTCCGTCTTAAGGCGACACGACGAAGCTGTGGAAGTGGTGGATCTTGAAATGTTTACGGCAATGATTCACGGAATGGACAATACCCCCAGTTGTTGTGATTTCGTCATTTCTCCTTCGGTTGGCACAAATTATTTACTGCTAAATGAGCTGACAAGGACCAAGTCTGACTACATACTTCCATTTGCGCAACAGAAAAATGGCGTGGAACGATCCGGAAAACTTGAATATGCCAAAGGACAATTGACCAAGACTATTAATCGCTTTTATGAAGTGTCTGATTTCTGCGATCAGTATTTACAAAAAATCGCTTTGTTTTCATGCCGTCTGAGTGACAAGAGAGGTAACGGAATTATGGCACGTTCCGCAAGAATGTTCAATAAGACCATCCACACCCTTGAGCACATGGAACTCCGGGAGAGACTGCCTCATGGATTCATCTTCAAGATGCGAATTTATAATGCGGAGTACCAATTGCCCTGACTGCCAATCCATAGAATATTTCATGAATATCACATCTCGCTGATAGATTCGTCTCTTTTTATCCATCAATATAAGTGACGATCCGAAAGGATTGGAACTGGACGAAACACTGGTGTAAGAATTTCTCGAGTGCTGTTTGTGCGGTTGAAAGTTTTTCCTAAATTTGCGTTGCCGGAGCGATCCGGCGTAAAATACGGAAA
>CAKUSF010000208.1 GCA_934678915.1 uncultured Bacteroidales bacterium | reverse complement strand
GTGTTGTCCACGAAAGTCTCGTTTACCATCCGGAGCGTTTCCTCCTTAGCGGAGGTCGGGTCTGTGGAATTCTTGTCACAGGCCACAACAGCGAGTGCCGAAGCCATCAGCACAGCCGCAAATTTAAAACCTTGTCTCATAATCTGTTGTATTTGAATATTAATTCTAATTTCAATCTTCTATCTATACACGTTCACTCGGAGCGAAGCGACCGAAGGGGTTTCGGGGAATCCTTTCCCCGTGCCCCACCGGGGCTGTCACGCAGTGACTGGGGGTTGAAGGAATCGTGCGCGAAGCGCGAAGCGACCGAAGGGGTTTCGGGGAATCCTTTCCCTGTACCCCTCTGGGGCTACCACGCAGTGACTGGGGGTTGAAGTAGTTCTTGAATTGATGGATGGATGTCCATCAATTCAAGAACCAGCCGCTGAAGGCGATCCCCAGCGTGATGGAAGGCTCGTTGTTGAACGGGGCTGCATAGAAACGCTTTGAATATTCCGCCTTCACCACAATGTCCTTGATCGGATACCAGTTGATGCCGACTGCGATCCTATGCTTCCCGCACCACTTGTAGTCCAACACACCGTCGGCGACCTTGAACATAGAGTCGTAGTACTCGTAGTGGGCGAAGGCATAGCACCTGCTCTCCTTCTTGAAAAGCGAAAGAATATCATAGCCCACCTCCAAGCTTCCCACCATCGCGTCGGATCCGACCGCATTGTGAGGTGACGGAGAAGCATTTGACATATTGTTTTTGTTGAATGCCGTGATCTGCTGTGAATCATTTAGATGCGCATAGTCAAAACAGCCTCTGGCAATCACGTTGCGTCCCGTGTAGGTAAAGTCAGCGGACCCTATCATCACCTCTCCCCTACAGTCCTTGTACTTTGAATTTTTCGTCAGCGAGTTGTTGAAACTTGAGCCAAAGTAACCGCTAAGCCCAATTCTGAGCCCTTTGACAGAATGGTTGTCAATCCTGAACGCCCCAGCGTAGGAGTTCGCTATCTTGAATTCGTAAGGGGATCCGGCCCCGCCCTGAATGAAGTTCTCCGTGCTGAACCTGTCGGAGTCAAGTCCCGGCAGAAACATCAGTTCATAAGACCATTTCCCGAAATCGCCCAAAATTTCTATTCCCGGCTCATGCCATGTGCAAGGAAACACTGTGTTCTCCCCCTCCATCCTGTAGGCAGTGAAGAACTCGGTAGGCAGGTGGTGACCATTCGTCAGTCCCACAGGGATGATGATCATTCCTGTCCTGACTTTGAAAGCGTTACTGAAAGCCTTCTGGAGCCAAAACTGCTCCAATGCCACCTCGCCTCCACGCTCGATCTCACTCTCATATTCACCGGCCTCATCCGCCTCCAGTTCCACAGCGCTTTCCGTGCCGCCATGCTCGAACTCGATCTCCGTGCCGAGCGTCCACCCCTTTCCGAAATCGTAGCCAAGGTTGATTACAAAGTGCGGAATGTCGAACCGTCCGTGGCTCTTGTCGTCCTTGTACTGCTCCGGATGGTTATACCGTTGCCAAGCATCACTGTAGAAGTTGCGAGTCATCATCGCCTCGCCGTAGCCACCGATGGTAAGTCTCTGGGCGTCAGCGGAGAAACAGCCCGCGATCAGAACAATTACAAGTAAAAGTCTCTGTCTCATCTTTTTGGGTAATCATTAAAATCATCTGTCACATCTTAAGCAACCCCACGGCAATTTATCTTTGCCACCTGCTGGTTGACGATGCAAAAGTACATCGGCCCGAAAAGTCCGGCAATCGCAATTTTTCGGTATTCTATTCTGCATTCGGTCTCGATTGTGGCGAGAAGTTGGTATTTATCGTTTAAGTCATCCTCACCATTTTCACGTCCCGCACGATAGATGCCACTAGCTGAGCCCGTGAGCGGAACGGGACTTCTCACGCACGAAGGGCACCGCAGGCTGAACCCGTGAGCAGAACGGGGCTTCTCACGCACCAAGGGTGCCGCTGGCTGAACCCGTGAGCGGAACGGGATTCCTCACGCACGAAATGACGATGGTAGCAAGTCTGTGCGTCAAGATGAGCTCTACACGCACCGGAAAGAATTAGAGTACGTGATATCTGTTAAATTCAGCAAAAAGATCATTTTCGTGATGTGAATCCGGATGAATTTATTTACATTTGCGTTATCATAAGCCTTCCCACAGGTTGAGTCTGTATGCAAATCTGGCAGCGGCCTCGGAAGATGTAACACAAAGACCGGCACGGTGACATTCACTGCTGTCGTGACAACATAACAAGATTGATTGCCGCGGAGCAAAGAATCCGCAAAGCGAGTTAGGTTATATCGTGCCTGGCTCGCGTTTTTGTTTTC
>CAKUSF010000207.1 GCA_934678915.1 uncultured Bacteroidales bacterium | reverse complement strand
ATGCAGATCCTTCAAAGGATCACGTGGCTTACCATGCTCTCTACTTGAAAGATGGAAATGTAAATTGCCAGACGGCCTCTTCACTGAAGGAGATAAGCCATAATGCCATCAATGACACTTTCGATTCTTTGGTGGTTCGCTCCATTGGCAACGATTGGGAGGATTAGGTATGGCGACACAAATTACGACTGACGGCTATATTTTTGATTTTGCTGATGATGTTATTGATGCTTATGTCTTTGATAGTCAAGAACACAATAGCATACAGAATATGATGAAGGCCGTGGATGTCATAGCAGAATTCCCTGATGAGTATCTGTTTATTGAACTAAAGAAGTACCAACGTGGCAAAATCGAATTCCGATGTCCTTTATGGGGAGACAAAGGTCTGATAAAGTCAAACTGTCCTCTAACGATGGATAATGACAAACGCACCAAGGCTACGGTTAAAAGAATTGCTCATGAGCTGCGCTGCAAGTATTGCGATACGCTACTCTATTTCTTTGCTGAGAACAAATTAGACAAGCAGGTTAATTATATCTGTGTCGTGGAAGGCTGTGATGCGGCACAAACTCTTCGCCTTAGCGAAATCTTGTCGCTACAGATGCCTAAAGGAATTCCGCCACAGACACATTGGGTACGTCCTGTTGTGAAGAATTTGGTTGTTGTTAATGTGAACGGATGGAACGCCAGTGATAAACTTAATCGTTACGGACGGTGTTCCTTGGCTGTATAGTTCTTTGTTGCCGATTATCTTAGCCGGGAAAATGCAACGATCATTAAACCGATAAAAAATAGCAAATAATAGCAAACAATGTCAGCAAAAAAGATAGCGAGGAATGTCGATCCAATAGAACTGGGCATAAATGATTTTCTGGGGTCACTTAGTGATGATGAGATCATGAATATGATCGGCAAGTCGCTGGGTGGAAGGATAGACTTCTTACCGGCATTAATGCCGGAGGTACCTGCGGGTTTCTACTTAGATGAGGATGTGATTGACATGCGGTTTCTGCGTCCTGGAGCTTATGAGGTTATTGTGAGGATGACAGAGACCTGTTACATGTCGTGCTACTTCATGCAGCAGTATGGCCATGTCCATGTCGCTTGCAGATGGGATGACATTCTTGATTTCGTGTGGAAGGGATTCGAGGCTCCGACGGCCATGCGTCCGTTCTATGAGGTGAGGCCTGAATTTCGCGAAAAGTATCCACGGATAGCCTCGCTTTTCGGTCAGAAAGAGAATCGCAATGGCATTCCTCTTCCTGAGCCGTATATCACAACCATCGGACTTGATGGGCAACCGAAGGTTTGGTGGCTGTCGATTAAATTGGTGGGAGTCTCAGATGACAGGTTCGATGATTGGAACTGCTTGGGCATTTGCGAAGACCATTTGGCTTTAGAAGCTATTGATAAGCTCCGTTATGCGTGTGCGGACATCTTTTCGGAAATAAAACGCAGCGATGCAAAGTCTCCCAAGGAGCTAATGCACCGTTACTTCGGAGTGGACAGCCTTAAGAAAACTCATCTTGCGGACATCCTATAAACTGATCGGATCATTGTAACTGTCCCCACAACCCCATCTTGTCGTGGACGCAGAAGATACATTCTACTTCATGTAGCAGACAGCGTCCTCGGCCAAAGTCCTGCTGCAGAGGCCCGCTTGGGAAAACATGCCTTCGAAGCTGAGATCTTCGTCAATCTGGGGCCAATGTATTCCAGAATAGGTGAGATAAAAGTCTTCTCTCTGACTTTGGCTTGCGTTGCGTAGTCTGTTCCAATCGGCAAAACGATAACTCGCCATGAGACCGTCCTTGGTCTTGGCATATACTCTGGTGTTATCCACCCAAACTCTGTCGATATAATGCTGCATGTCAATTAGTATTGTTTTTGACTGCTTTTAAAATACTCATTCCAGCGGTCTTTGATCACGTCAACATTCTCTTCGATGATGCTCTCAATCATTGAAATCTCGTGTTTCTTGAATCCGTGGTTGAATACCTGAGCCACAACAGGTTCTACATTGTATTTGGCTTCATGTCCATCTTGACCACGTGGATATGTACCGGCTCGTGGTCATCTGAGTAGAACTTGAAGATAAAACCGAATATGATGAAGATTGTTGGCATAAGTAACAACATGTTATTCGCAAAGTTACATAATTTTGGCCAACTGCCAAAACTTCAAGATAAAATAGTCTAAGTGTCAAGCTGTCAAAACAACATTATGATGGCGAGTCAATCCTTGTGATTATAACAGATTCAAATTGTAAAAAGCAAGTATTCGACCTACAATTTTCAGAAAAATTAGATTCTGCATATTTCGGAAAGCAGGTTCTGCATAT
>CAKUSF010000206.1 GCA_934678915.1 uncultured Bacteroidales bacterium | reverse complement strand
GAACTCTTAGATGTCGCACCATCGGACAAAAGGATTATATTTGATCTTCTATGCCAAACCCCGAACGGGACGATTCTGGTCGAGATGCAGAAGGCATCACGTTTCGATCAGCGAGACCGGCTGCTCTTCTACGGCTCAAGGCTTGTGACTAGGCAGGTGCAACGAGGTGATGAGAAATATGCTCTGGCACCTGTCAAGGTTATCTGCATCATGAACTACGAGGACAATCATCCGAACTCCCCGGAAGGAAAGATCCTGTACCATTATCGTCTTCAAGAGATCGAGACGGTCGAGCCGTTCGGAGATCGGATGTCATTCTATCTGTTGGAGTTGCCGAGGATAATGCGGTACACTGATGAATATGATAGTCCTGTTGCGTCATGGTGCAGGATATTCAGAAATTTCGCTATCTTTGCGAAGTCGAGGTCGGAGAAAGATGCTGAGTTTGACAGGTTGGAGCGTGCGATGCGCGTGAGCGGCCTAGATGACAAGGAGATTGACAATTATTTCAGTGATATGATGACAGAAAAAGAGATGCTTCCGTACATCGAGGGAGCCGAGCAGCAGGGCTACCGCAAGGGTTACAAGGCTGGAGCCGAGCAGGGTAGGGCTGAAGGCGTTGAAGAGGGCATAGAGAAAGTAGCCAAGTCCTTGCTGTCATTAGGCGTCCCGATTGAGCAGATTGGAATTGCAACAGGTTTGTCTTCCGAGAGGATTGAGGCCTTGAGATAGGTCAAAATAAAACAGCGGATTTTAATAACGAGCAAAATCCGCTGTTTCCATTTCTTCTGACCGCTATTCAGCGGTAATATTGTCGATATTCTATAATTGGTGCACTTCGACAAGCTCAGTGACCAATTATCATTGGCTACCGAACCGTGAACCCGATGGGTTCACCGGAGGCGGAGTCGGTGGCCACCCAGAGTTGGAAATCACCGGGTTCCACGACATATTCATTGTTGATGTTCCAGAAGGCGAGGTCAGCGACCGTAAGGGCGAACTCCACAACAGAGGACTCTCCGGCTTCCAGGCTAACCCTTTTGAAGCCTTTTAGTTCCTTGACAGGTCGGGCGATGGAGCCGACTAGATCACGCACATAAAGTTGGGCAACCTCCGTGGCGGCATATTCACCGCTATTTTTGAGGGTGACTTTGACCTTGACCGTGTCTGAGGTGGAATATTCACGGCTGTCGATGGACAGGTCGGAATATTCAAAGGTGGTGTAGCTCAAGCCGTAGCCGAACGGGAAGAGAGGGCCGTAGCCACTGTCGAGGTAGTAGGAGGTGCAACCGTTGGAGGTTTGGCCCGCCTTGAGAGGAAGGTCCATCAGGAGGGTTTCCGTGCCGGTGTTCGGACGTCCGGTGCTGAGATGGTTGTAGTACATCGGAGCCTGGCCGACAGTTTTGAGGAAGGTGGCCGGGGTCTTGCCGGATGGAACGGCCTTCCCGCTCAGGAGGTCGGCAATTGCCTCGCCACCCATTGTTCCCGGATGGAATGAGTACAGCATCGCATCGCAGTTTTCTAGGTCTCGGCCGATGGTCAGAGGTCTGCCGGCCATCACGACCACAATCACTTTCTTGCCGGTCTGTTTCATGGCAGCGATTAACTCACTTTGAGCGCCTTGCAGATTCAGATCGGAGAGACAGTGCGCTTCCCCTGAAAGGATCGCTTCCTCGCCAGCGAACACCACGATCGCATCAACCCTTGACGCGGCGGCTTTGGCCTTGGCGATTCCGGCCGTGCTTCTGTCGCGGCTGAAAGCGGTTCCTGGCTCGTAGATCACGTTGAAATCCTTTTTGAGTGCCTTCAATGGGGTGATGGAATGGGTCTCGTCACCATCAAATGCCCATGTGCCGAGCTGTTCGTAGGGGGCATCGGCCAGAGGACCGGTCACGAACAACGTCTTGACATTCTTCAAAGGAAGGGCTGCGTTGTAGTTCTTCAGAAGGATGGCGGATTCGATGGCGCTCCGTTTGGCGGCCTCTAGATGTGATGGGGCGTAAAGAGTGTTTTCTGATGCCTTCTCGTCAACGTACGGATTGTCGAACAGTCCGAGACGGAATTTCAGACGAAGGATGTTCCTAACAGCGTCATCAATCTGTTTATCGCTGATTTTCTTTTCCTTGACGAGTTCTTCGATGAAAGAGATGTAGCCGTAGGACATCATGTCCATCTCGACTCCAGCGTTGACCGCTAGCTCGGTGGCGTCCTTGAGATCCTTGGCGAATCCGTGCATAATCATCTCACCTGAGGAATTCCAGTCGGTGACGATCATCCCGTCAAATCCCCATTCGCCCCTCAAAATGTCTTTCAACAGCCATTTGTTGCCTGTTGAGGGGACTCCGTCGATGGTGTTGAAAGATGTCATCAGGGTCATCGCACCGGCATCAACTCCTGCCTGGAAAGCTGGAAA
>CAKUSF010000205.1 GCA_934678915.1 uncultured Bacteroidales bacterium | reverse complement strand
GTCTAAGTTTAATGCTTGCTCGTGACCATTTGCCACAGTGGATGATGCCCGTTGGCTTGCCGCTGCTGCAAAATGGCTGTTGGTGCTATTGCCTCAGCTTACTAAAAAAATGTGGCAGTGAAAGAATCGCCTTAAAATTCAGCTTTTAGTCGTTTGCCTTTATGATTTCTCAAAATGATGACGGTTATTTTTTTGAAGATTACTCAAGCATGAGAACTAGTTCCCGTTTTTTATGTACATTTGGGTGATAATATTGAAATTCAGAGATGAGAAAGTTTCTTGCGATTATGGTGGCCTTATTGGCTGCTGGATTTGGGGCTTGGGCCCAAGATGATGTTAATTCGGGACTGGAATGTACTAGTATTGTGGTTGGTAAGTTGGCGAGTACTGACGGGTCGGTGATGACCTCACACACTTGTGATGGTACTTCACACACGTGGGTGAACATCGTTCCGGCCAAGGATCACAAGCCTGGTTCTATGACTCCTATACGCAAGAACTGGCGCAAAACGAAGTTCGTGACCGACACCGCGGGGATCAAGGTCGTGGGAGAAATCCCTCAGGTCGCACATACATATTCATACGTCAACACCGGCTACCCGTCGCTGAACGAGAAGCAGGTAGGCATCGGCGAGACAACGTTCACCGGGCCGGACACGCTCATCAACAAGGATGCGCCACTGCTTATTGAGGAGCTCTGCCGACTGGCGATGGAGCGCACCGCCACTGCAAGGGAGGCAGTCAAATTGATGGGCTCCTTGGCTGAGGAATATGGCTACGGAGATGGCGGTGAGTGTCTTACGGTCTCGGATCCGAAGGAGGTCTGGCAGTTCGAGATTGTGGGAGTGGGCAAGCATAAGCTTGGAGCAGCTTGGGTGGCTCAGAGGATTCCGGACGGGCACGTCGGGATTTCCGCCAACATCCCAAGGATAGGAAAGATTGACCGCTCTGACACAGAGAACTTTATGGCTTCGGACAACCTTGAGCAAGTTGCCATTGACAATGGCCTTTGGGACGGAAAGGGTGACTTCATCTTCTGGAAGGTCATCGTCTGCTCCTATGCACAGGGCAGGAATTACCGTGAGAGGGAGTTCAGGGTGTTTGACCTGCTGGCTCCGTCGCTTGGTCTGAAATATGGTATGGACGATTTTCCGTTCTCCGTCAAGCCGGACTCCTTGGTTGATGTCAGGAAGGTAATGGCGTTGTTGAGAGATACTTACGAAGGTACGGAATGGGATATGTGCAAGAACTGGACGATTGATGTTCCAGAGAAAGATGGAGTTCCTGCCCACAAGGAGATGAGCCCTCTGGCCAACCCTTGGCTGACCACTCCGATGCGCAATACGTTGAACAGCATCGCTCCGGGCGTGATTGATTTCAAGAGGACGCTTGCGGTGGCCTGGTGCTCATATTCAACGGTCATTCAAAGTCGTTCATGGCTGCCGGATGGCATCGGGGGAGTCTGCTGGTTCGCCGTTGACAACCCGGCTCAAAGCCCTCGCATCCCGATTTTCTGTGGAAGCACGAAGCTGCCTGCCGCGTTCGAGAAATGTGGCCAGCGGGAATATTACCCCAACAGTGTCCTGTGGGAGTTCCGCCGGGCCAACAAACTGGCGACTCTTTCGTGGCAGAAGACCAAGAAAGAGTTTACCGACAATGTTCTGGAGATGGAGGCTATGACGTTTGAAGGACTGCCGGAACTGGAGGCGGAATATTCTAAGGCCTCCGCCCGCAAAAGGGCGAAGCTGCTTAATGCCTACACCGCTGAAATCCACGACAAGTGTGCTGCCCGCTGGAAGGAGTTGGAAGCGAAGTACTGGTCGATGTTCGGAAGAGGGTTTTAGAATATTTGAATATGAGAATATTGAATATGCTCGTAGCCGGTCTGGCCTCCTTGACGCTCTCTTTGTTAGGCTTTGCTCAGGATTGCTGCTGTTCGGCTGACTCCAAACCTAAGTACGTGGCATTATCCTTCGATGACGGGCCGAGTCTGAAATACACTCCGATGATGCTGGATGTGCTGGAGGAGAACGGCGTGAAGGCCTCGTTCTTTCTGATCGGCCGGAACATCACGGAGGAAACCGCCCCGATCATTAGGCGAATGATTCAGATGGGCTGTGACGTGGAGAACCATACATATTCCCATCCTAATCTCACGCAGATTTCTGATGCTCAGATTCTTGAGGAGGTCGCCAAGACGGATTCCCTGATAGAGGTCTATGCCGGAGCGAAGCCTAAGTATCTCCGTCCTCCGTTCACCGCTCACAACGCTCATGTGGCCGGACTTATTGACGGAAAGATATTCATTGCTGGTCTGAGTTGCCGAGACTGGAGGGCCGAGATGCCCGTAGAGGACCGTGTCACGATGACCCTTGACCGTGTCGAGGACGGTCGCATCCTCCTCTTCCACGACACCAACGAGCGCACCGTCGAGGCCATGAAAACCATCATCCC
>CAKUSF010000204.1 GCA_934678915.1 uncultured Bacteroidales bacterium | reverse complement strand
ATGATGAAACCGTATCTTCGTGACAGACAGAAGGAGGCCAAGGTCTCCACGGTGACCGGGATCGTGCTCACGGTCTCAGTTCACGTGCTTGCCTGCCTGCTTTGCGTGTTCACGGGGATGAAGTACATCTACCCACCGCCACAGGAGCAGACATTTCTCATTGATTTCAGCGAAGATGAGCCACAGCCGATAAGACGTCAGAACAGAGGTCGGCAGCCACAGGCTGAGGAAATCGACAAGACAAAGCCGGTGGAACTGATCCAGAGGAGCGAATCCCCGCACAAATCAGAAAAGGCGAACAAGACGGCGGAGACCAAGCCTGATGACTTCGGAGATGTCGAGACCCCGGTACAGAAAGAGGAGATCAACAAGAACGCCCTGTTCCCGGGAATGAGCAAGAAGGACTCCTCGAACGCCCCTCACAGCGCCACTGATCCGAAAAACGAGTTCAAGGCCGGGCATCCTAAGGGTAACACGTCTAACGGAAAGTCCGAGGGTACGCCTAACGCTCGGCTGAAAGGAAGAAACACATTGGGGGCGATTCCAAGGCCGGCATATTCAGAGCAAGACTATGGAACTGTGGTGGTTGACATTTGGGTTGACAACTACGGTAATGTAACAAAAGCTGTCCCTGGAGGTCAGGGAACAACAGTGAACAACTCGAAATTGTGGGCAGCTGCAAGAGCAGCAGCTTTGCAGACACACTTCAACCAAAGCGCGGACGCGCCAGCGTTGCAGCAAGGAACTATAACATACGTGTTTAAACTTCAATAACTTTTATATTCAATTACTTATTTATTTTAATGGCGTGAGCCACAAACATTATGGAAGAAAATTTCAATGGTGGTGAGAACCACGAGGAGCGTAGGGATTACGCTGCGGAAGGACCGAAAACAGGTTATTCATCAGAAGGCAGGAAACTCAGACCGAGAAAGAAGGTAGTGCCTGCCGCATCATCCTCCGCTGACGGAGAGTACAAGTCTTACGACAATCGCAGGAGTTTCTCTAGCGACAGTCACAGTGGTGGTTATGGTCAACGCAGCGGCTATCAGAGCCGTGGTGGAAACGGAAGAGGAGGATATTCATCAGACCACAGAAGCGCTTATGGAGAACGCAGCGGAAGCTACGGGCAGCGCAGAAGTTACTCAGAAAACTCGGAAAACGGAGAAAGAAGAACACCTTACGGACGTTCGTCATTCGGTGAGGGCCGTCCATCTTACGGTCAAAGAAGGAGCTACGGTGAGAATAGCAACTTTGAAGGAAACGAGAGAAGGTCATCCTATGGACGTTCATCATACGGACAGCGCAGAAGTTATGGCAGCAATTCCGAAGGAGATGAAAGAAGAACCTACGGACAGAGCCGTCCATCATTCGGTGAGGGACGACCATCTTATGGCCAAAGAAGAAGCTACGGCAGCCTTCAGGACGGAGGTGAAAGAAGGCCGTCATATTCAAGAAAACCTGCTGCAGGACGCGGATTCGGGCCTAAACAGGGAGGTTTCTCCGTTAGTAAAGGCTCCGCCCATCCTGGGCCTAAAAAATTCGGACGCAAAAACGAGCCGCATTTCACAGAGACAGACGAGGCAGGAATCAACCAGATGCTCTCAAGAAAGCCGCAGATTGACGCTTCAATGTCAGACAATGATAATGTTCCGACACCTATCAAGGAAGAAATTCGCCTCAATAAGTTCATCGCAAATTCAGGTGTCTGCTCAAGACGCGAAGCTGACAACTTCATTCAAGCCGGTGTTGTGACTGTCAATGGTGAAGTTGTGACTGAACTCGGAACAAAGGTCAATGTCCTCAACGATGACATCCGTTTCAATGGAGAGAGACTTAAAGGTGAAGAAAAGGTGTACATCGTTATGAACAAGCCAAAGGGCTTTGTCACCAGCGCAAGTGACCCTCATGCCGAAAAGACAGTAATGGATCTCCTAAAGGGATGCAAACTGCGCGTGTTCCCGGTCGGAAGGCTTGACAAGAACACCACCGGTGTGCTGATGTTCACTAACGATGGCGAGATTGCTGAGCAACTCACACATCCTTCCTACAACAAAAAGAAGATTTACCAAGTTATCCTCGACAAACCGCTTGAGGAAGCAGACAAGGAGAAGATCCTCACTGAGGGTCTAAACCTCAACGATGGCAACATCAAGGCTGATGAGCTTGAGTACATTGATACTGAGGACCACAGAAGACTCGGCATCGAGATTCATTCAGGCAAGAACAGGATTGTCAGAAGGATATTCGAATCCCTTGGCTACGATGTGAAGGCTCTTGACAGGGTTTACTTTGCTGGCCTCACCAAGAAGGGTCTCAAGAAAGGCGAGTGGAGATACCTCAGCGAGGGCGAGGTAAATGTCCTCAAGATGGGGGCCTATGTCTAGTCCGGAGAAACACACAGAACACAGAGCTGGATTTGTCAACATCATCGGTAATCCGAATGTTGGCAAATCCACGCTTATGAATGC
>CAKUSF010000203.1 GCA_934678915.1 uncultured Bacteroidales bacterium | reverse complement strand
TATTGGTCTGTATTATAATAAGTTATGAGTCGAACTGCCAATAATGCATCCACTAGTGCGGTCTCTCCATAAGAGACCGCACACGGCTGCAACTAAATGAATATCAATGCTAAGCGAACAAATACATGAATATGCTCGCAGAAATAGAATGTTTTAACCAGCTAAAAAGACTAGTGAAAATTAGGTTCACAATGGTTCATTTGAGAAAATAATCAGTTTTGCAGGCGCCTTATAGTTGTTTTAGAATGTTCAAATTACTATCTTTGACGTCCAAATGTACCGTCTCTTATGGAGAAACTGGAAACCGTCTCTTATGGAGAGACCGCCTTCCCAACACTCTCAATCACACGCCTATTAGCCTTGTCAATCACCGAGTTCTCCAACGAAGCAAGGTAAATCAAAGTCGTCTTTTCCGAGTTATGCCCCATCGCAGCCGCTATTACTGAAATAGGAATATGATGGTTTCTTGCATCCATCCCCCATATGTGTCTGCTACGAAAGCCAGTCTTGATTATCTGCAATCCACGGCCATGGGAATATGGCTTGGAAGGGGGTGAGAAACCGATTGCTGTGGCTGACCCTATCATTCAAGGATAGGGTCAGCCACAGCTAACAGCCTCTCACAGTAGGCTAGAGGGTATCTCAGTGCCCGTGGTTTGTAAAAGTGATCCTTAGAGGTTGTAATGTGGAGGTAGGTACATTCATTATAATTGGTATGTTCATTATAAGGAATGATCTTCCAAGCCTCGGAGGGTGGCGACGACATATTCAGATCTAGTGCCGATGCGGAATTTGCCGCCCCAGATGCCGATGCCGGAAGTGACGTAGTAACGTGTGGCTCCACGTTGGTGCTCACCCCATGAGTCTTCGTAGAGAAGGTCGGTTATCCAAGAGGCCGGCCAGATCTGTCCACGGTGAGTGTGGCCGCTAAACTGGAAGTCAATTCCATGGTTCTCAGCTTCTTCAAGGTGGTAAGGCTGGTGATCAAGCAGGATAGTATAGAGGCTGTCAACTGTTCCATCCATCAGATTGTCAAGGTTTTCGCGCTTGATGTTTGTCCTGTCATCCCTGCCTATGATGCGAATAGAACAAACGTTAGCGACACTGTCTCTCAATAGGTTGATTCCGGCCTTTTTGTAGAAAGACAAGGCGTTATTGATTCCGGAATAATATTCATGGTTTCCGAGGCAAGCATAGATTGGCGCTTCGATGCGGTGGAACTCTTCTGCTGCATTTTCCCTTATGATTGGCCGGACATTGATGTCCACTATGTCGCCCGCGATGAGTACAAGGTCCGGTTTCTCAGCGTTGATTGCATCCACCCATTTTGCAAAATCAGCCCTGCGGTTGTGATAGCCAAGGTGTAAATCACTGATCATCACGATTTTTAAATCCCTGTCAAGGTGCTTATGGGTGGTCAGTTCAATCGGTTGACGCACCTTATGCTTGTAATGAATATTCCCGTACAGGAATATTCCAGTGATAGCGATGAATATGCATAGGGAGGTCCGTCCGTTTCGCACTAGCCAGGCTTTCGGTACGAGGTGAACCAACCGGCCAAGATCCAGAATGGCAAAGGTCATCACAAGATAAAGGAGAATGAATATGGAGGATGTTCCAATCTCATAAATTGCGGATGACAGCCACAGAGGTACACCTCCGAGGAAAGGCATGAAATTTAGGAATATGGCAAGGAAAGATGCAAGGCAGATTCCGACAACGGTGACTTTCCACACCGCACCGAAAGGTAGGATTATCCAAATGCGCCACAAGACGTAGCAAAGCCCAGCGAGGGCTAGTAGGGCCATAAAAACCATTTCTGTACAATTTTCTAACGCAAAATTAGCAAAATAAAACAACGCCTTGAAATTCTCCTCGGATTTGGCTATTTTTGTGATTACAGCTCTTAGACAGTGGGCACTCTGCGAATCTAAGGTTTGAGCAACGCAAATCAACAAGTGGTGAATATATTCACCTATTATTTATAACGATTACAAAACATTAAAAGAATGAAAGAATATATTCAAGAAAACAGGGAACGGTTCTTTGAGGAACTGTTCTCCCTGCTGCGGATTCCATCGATCAGTGCGAAGCAGGACCACAAGAAAGACATGGAACGTTGTGCCGAGAGGCTGAGGGAACTGCTTCTGGAAGCTGGTGCCGATGAGGCTGGGGTCTATCCGAGCAAAGGTAATCCAGTGGTGTTCGGCAAGAAGATCGTGAACCCGGAGTGGAAGACCGTGATGATTTACGGTCACTATGACGTGCAGCCACCGGAGCCACTTGAGAAGTGGCACACGGATCCGTTCGAGCCTATCATCAAGCAGGACCCTACCGGTCAGGATGCAATTTACGCCCGTGGGGCCAACGATGACAAAGGACAACTCTTCATGCACATCAAGGCTTTTGAATATCTTCTCCGCAGCGGCAAACTGCGCCACAATGTGAAGTTCATTTTCGAGGGAGAGGAGGAGATCGG
>CAKUSF010000202.1 GCA_934678915.1 uncultured Bacteroidales bacterium | reverse complement strand
AAGCGTAAATCCAGAGTCCGCTATGCTGTGCTTGCTGACGCTTTCCGCAAAATGAATATGCCGGATTCAGCTTTGTTTTATGCCGGGAAAGAGATGGAAGCACCGGATTTGATAGCGAAACTCTCCGGATCTCAGCTCAGCTACATAGTGTATCGTGACCTGCTTGATGACAAAGAGAATGCTGTCAAGTATCTGACCATTCACAATGAGATCAAAAGCCAATTGGAAGCGTCTCAGCAAAACGATCAGATCATCGAGGACCGGGTAGAGGCAGAGAAGGCGGACATCCGTTCGTCCAGAAGCCGGATCATCGGCACTGCGGTGGCTGTTGTGCTGTCGTTGTTCGTGGCTTTGTTCGTTATTGTCAAGGTACTCAAGAGGAACATCAGGAATCGTGATGCGGCCATTGAGCGGAAGGACAACGAGATAGGGGAGAGCAGGACTTTGCTTCACGAGAGCGAGTCGGAGCGCAGCGAACTTCGTTCTGTCCTGATGTTCAAGGACAAACTGGTGATGTCGCTTCAGCAGAACGCGCGCTATCTGTCCGACGCTGAGTGGGGCAGGCTTGAGAAGATTCTGGACGATGTCTGCAACCGTTTCACGGAGAGGCTGAAGGCTTCGTTCCCTGGCCTGACCGGTGCTGAGCTTCGCATCGCGGTTCTCCTTCGTTTCGGCTTCACCGGCAAGCAGATGGCCTCGATGATGGGAATATCCCCGACCTCCGTCACGAAAGGCAAGCAGCGCCTCAAGGCCCGTGTCGCCTCCGCCCTCCCTGAAGGCTCCACCATCGACGAGTTCATCGCCACGTTCTAATATGAATATATCAAATTAGTCAAAGTTTAGGAATAGGTTGCGATCGAGGGCGGAAGTCTGATTTCTGAATTTTACACGTTACCAAAATCTGCCATTTGCCTTTTTTCCCTGACGTCACAGATTCCGTGTTCACGAGCCGGTCGAAGTGTTATAGGTGCTCTCTTGGGCAACATTATTGGCCATTATTGTTCCCCAAGGGTGTTGGCTGCACTATCGGGTATCAAAAAGGGACGAAAACGTTGCCTAAGGCTACTTCTCGGCCTGAAGAATCTGCGAAGTGTGATCTTTTGTGTTGACCTGACCGCATCGATGATGATTCCGTTCTCCTTAGACCGAGATTTTGGGAACCATTGCTATTTCAATCCATCGCAGGTGGCCTTGATGACCTCCGCCACCTCCTCCCGGTTGTCTATGTTTACCTGATACATCGCCTCCGCCTTCCCGAACCTTTCGTTGGTCTTGGTCTTCTTGACAAGAACCCGGTTGTCGTAGATTCCACCGAAGTACTTCCCCTGCCAGTAAAGCAGGAACTCTCCCATCATCGGCTTGGTGAATATCCCCTCCAGCAGCCCCATCTGCTCCACCGCGAAATCCCTGTAATCCTTGCTTGTCATATTGCTGTGCCCTTATTCCACAGAGACTTTCCAGGAGTCGATGGTGCGGGTTTGGGTGGAGATGTTGACTCCGACCTTGACGAGCCTTCTTCCTGACGCAGAACTTGCCACTACACTGGACGCTGAGCTTGCGGTGTACTGAGCTTGCCGAAGTGTCGAAGCGACCATCCGTGACGCTTCGGCAGGCTCAGCGACCTTGGCGATTGATGCGGCTTCGTGGTTTTCCGATCCTTCAAACCTGTACGGGATAAGGTATCCTTTCTCGTCAATCTGTTTGAGAGCTTCCTCCGCAGAACCATCTACTTTGAACTCAAAGACATAGATCCTGTCCTTGGTCCGGCAGACGGCGTCCGCCCGGCCGATGGCGGACTTGACCTCGGCTTGGGTGTAGTAACCAAGCAGTGAGAAAATCAGGTAGATGATCGTCTGGAAATGCTTCTCGGACTTGTTCTCCAGATCGTACGGGATTCCTGCGAGGAAAGATTGCATCCGCTCCAGAGCTCCATCGATGTCGTTGTTTTTCAATGCCCTGTTGAACTGGAGCACGAACGAGGCACTCATCCCTTCCGAGCCTCTGTAACTGTTCAGAAGGCCTTTGAGGAATCCTTCCCTGACCTCCCGGTTCGGATATCCCAAAGTGTAGGATTCGTCTTCTGCGCTGTAGCCTTTTATCGTCAGGTAGCCTGTCTGATAGAGAAGCGGCAGGATGCTGTCGGAAAACTCCGGTGAGACATCGAAGTCGCTTCTTGCGATTTCGTTCATCCTGTCCAGAAGGTTTTCGGAAATAGGATTCTCCCTCATGCGCTCGATTAGGAACGTTGGAGTGGCCGTGTCGAACCAATAGCTGCCGAACATTTTGTCAGACAAGGAATTGAGCAGACTGAACGGGTTGTAGATGTCCTCGGATTTGGCGCAGAAATGGTAGCCATCGTAGTTGTTCTTCAGCTTTTCCAAGGCCTCGTCAAAAGTGATTTCCAACTCATCCGCCATCTCCTGCACGGGAATATTCATTTGTGATTGAAGTTCTTCCTGCGAAATTCCGCAGATCGCTGAATATTT
>CAKUSF010000201.1 GCA_934678915.1 uncultured Bacteroidales bacterium | reverse complement strand
AAGGACATCGAGGTGAAGGAAAACGAGGCTTTGTTCCGTTACAGCGGAGGTGACGGCAGAAAACTGCTTAACGTGCTAGAAATCGTTGTCGATTCTTTCTCAGGGAAAGAACCCCACATCATCATTGACAACGAGACAGTTACGGCTTGCATTCAGGAGAACCTTGCGATTTACGACAAGGACGGTGAGATGCACTACGACATCATCTCGGCCTTCATCAAATCCATCCGGGGGTCCGACCCTAACGCAGCCGTCTATTATCTGGCCAGAATGCTTGACGGAGGCGAGGATCCTTTGTTCATAGCGAGAAGACTCTGCATCTCGGCGGCAGAGGATGTCGGACTTGCCAACCCGAATGCCTTGCTGCTGGCGAACTCATGCTTCCAGATTGTCCACCAGATTGGCATGCCAGAGGCAAGAATTCCGCTTTCAGAGGCGACAATCTATCTTGCAAGCTCTCCTAAAAGTAACGCCGCTTATCTTGCGATAAACAAAGCCATTGAAACCGCGCATTCAGACAACCGCGCGCCCGTTCCTCTGTACCTGAGAAACGCTCCCACAAAACTGATGGAAGAACTGGGTTACGCTGACGGGTACAAATATGCCCACGACTATCCCGGACATTTCACCGATCTGGAGTTCCTGCCATCTGGAATGGAAGGAACAGTATTCTATGAACCAGCGCCAAACCCGCAAGAGGACAGGTTGAAAGCCTATCTTGAGGCATGCTGGCCCAAGTACTACTCAAAAAAGTAATATAGTTTACTAATTTTTCATTAAATTTGTGACTCAAAATATAGCAAATAATGATAACAGAGATCCTTATCCTGATTGCCGGGCTTGCACTGGTCGTTCTTGGGGCCGATTGGCTTGTTGACGGATCATCCACAATCGCCAGAAAGGCCGGACTTAGTGAGTTCGTGATCGGACTGACCATTGTCGGGATAGGCACATCTTCTCCCGAACTGGTTGTGAGCCTTACCGGTGCATTGAAAGGCAATGCAGACATCGCTGTGGGCAACATAGTAGGCTCGAACATATTCAATGTTCTCTTTATCTTGGGATTCACGGCATTGATCCGACCTATAGCGATGACCCGGAACAATGTGAAAGTTGACATACCTCTCAACATTTTGGTAACAGTGCTTCTGATAGCCTTCGGGATGCATCATTCCTTGTTCGGTATAGGTGAGCAAGACATTTTGTCAAAAACCGAAGGATTTGTATTTCTGGCACTTTTTGCCGCATATATGTATTGGTCCTTCAAGTCCGGAAAGGTTGACGGTGAAGAACAGCCCGCAGAACCGGAAAAAAGGAAGACATGGATTGCGGTGTTAATGATAGTCGGAGGTCTTGCGGCACTGATTTTCGGTGGCGACAAGTTTGTGGACAGCGCCACACAGATCGCCAAGATGCTTGGCATCAGCGACAAATTCATAGCCGTCACGATTCTTGCCGGCGGCACGTCATTGCCCGAATTGGTCACATGCGTTGTGGCTGCGGCAAAGAAAAAAGGGCAGTTGGCACTCGGAAACATCCTTGGCTCCAACATCAGCAACATTCTGATGATCCTTGGCATTTCCGCCGTCGCCTACAGACCGCTGCCAGGGGCTCCTTCAGGCCTTTCATTCAGTGGCATGTCATACATGGACCTCGGCATTCTGCTCCTTGGCGCCATCTTAATTTGGATCAGCGCCTTCACCGGAAAGGGCCGAAAACTGGATAGGGTCGAAGGTTTCGCTTTCCTCGCATTCTACGCATATTACGTCTTCTGGCTGCTTAAAAACATGTAAATGAATATATTAAAAGAACAATCAATATGAAATTCAAACCAACAAACTATCAGTTGATGAATGTCGGCACCGGAAGAATATTCCAGGATGCCGGTTGGTCATTGGCTGACCCCGATGCTTCCGCACCATCATTGGTAAGAGCCGTGTACGAGAATGAGCAGTTCACTCCTCGTGACGATCTCAAAGGGCTTTACAGGTACGCAGAATGGCTTCCGATCAACAGAACGCTTAAAAATTCGCACGCCCCCGTTACCTACAAGAGCAAAGGGCTCGCTGAGCTTCTCGGAATGGATAACCTGTACATAACCCTGTCCGGGTACGTTCCTAAGCGTGGCGCCAAGATGGAGACCTGCTCATTCAAGGAGACCGAGGCGTTCTCCGTCTGTGCAAGGCTGCCGAAGAACGACAAGCACATCCTTGTGGTCCAGTCAGCCGGCAACACGGCCAGGGCATTCGCCCGTGTATGCTCCGACAACGACATTCCTATTGTAATCTGCATCCCTAACGACAACATCAGCGACCTTTGGTTCCTTAAGAAGCTGAAATCATGTGTCAAGGTGATCGCTACACCTAACGGTACAGATTACTACGATGCCATAGCCCTTGGCGAAAAACTCTGTAAGGATTCCCGTTATCTGGCCGAGGGCGGTGCGAAGAACGTTGCCAGAAGAGACGGCATGGGCACCACGCTTTTGAG
>CAKUSF010000200.1 GCA_934678915.1 uncultured Bacteroidales bacterium | reverse complement strand
AAGGACATCGAGGTGAAGGAAAACGAGGCTTTGTTCCGTTACAGCGGAGGTGACGGCAGAAAACTGCTTAACGTGCTCGAAATCGTTGTCGATTCTTTCTCCGGGAAAGAATCCCACATCGTCATTGACAACGAGACCGTCACGGCTTGCATTCAGGAGAATCTTGCGATTTACGACAAGGATGGAGAGATGCACTACGACATCATCTCGGCCTTCATCAAATCCATCCGAGGGTCCGACCCTAACGCAGCAGTCTATTATCTGGCCAGAATGCTTGACGGAGGCGAGGATCCTTTGTTCATAGCGCGGAGGCTCTGCATCTCGGCTGCCGAGGATGTCGGACTTGCCAATCCGAACGCCTTGCTGCTGGCGAACTCATGCTTCCAGATTGTCCACCAAATAGGCATGCCAGAGGCAAGAATCCCGCTTTCCGAGGCGACAATCTATCTTGCAAGCTCTCCTAAAAGTAATGCCGCTTATCTTGCGATAAACAAAGCCATTGAAACCGCACATTCAGACAATCGCGCGCCCGTTCCTCTGTACCTGAGAAACGCTCCCACGAAGCTGATGGAAGAACTGGGTTACGCCGACGGCTACAAATATGCCCACGACTATCCCGGACATTTCACCGATCTGGAGTTCATGCCAGCGGGAATGGAAGGAACAGTATTCTATGAACCGGCGCCAAACCCACAAGAGGACAGGCTGAAAGCCTATCTTGAGGCATGCTGGCCCAAGTACTACTCAAAAAAGTAATATAGTTTACTAATTTTTCATTAAATTTGTGACTCAAAATATAGCAAATAATGATAACAGAGATCCTTATCCTGATTGCCGGGCTTGCACTGGTCGTTCTTGGGGCCGATTGGCTTGTTGACGGATCATCCACAATCGCCAGAAAGGCCGGACTTAGTGAGTTCGTGATCGGACTGACCATTGTCGGGATAGGCACATCTTCTCCCGAACTGGTTGTGAGCCTTACCGGTGCATTGAAAGGCAATGCAGACATCGCTGTGGGCAACATAGTAGGCTCGAACATATTCAATGTTCTCTTTATCTTGGGATTCACGGCATTGATCCGACCTATAGCGATGACCCGGAACAATGTGAAAGTTGACATACCTCTCAACATTTTGGTAACAGTGCTTCTGATAGCCTTCGGGATGCATCATTCCTTGTTCGGTATAGGTGAGCAAGACATTTTGTCAAAAACCGAAGGATTTGTATTTCTGGCACTTTTTGCCGCATATATGTATTGGTCCTTCAAGTCCGGAAAGGTTGACGGTGAAGAACAGCCCGCAGAACCGGAAAAAAGGAAGACATGGATTGCGGTGTTAATGATAGTCGGAGGTCTTGCGGCACTGATTTTCGGTGGCGACAAGTTTGTGGACAGCGCCACACAGATCGCCAAGATGCTTGGCATCAGCGACAAATTCATAGCCGTCACGATTCTTGCCGGCGGCACGTCATTGCCCGAATTGGTCACATGCGTTGTGGCTGCGGCAAAGAAAAAAGGGCAGTTGGCACTCGGAAACATCCTTGGCTCCAACATCAGCAACATTCTGATGATCCTTGGCATTTCCGCCGTCGCCTACAGACCGCTGCCAGGGGCTCCTTCAGGCCTTTCATTCAGTGGCATGTCATACATGGACCTCGGCATTCTGCTCCTTGGCGCCATCTTAATTTGGATCAGCGCCTTCACCGGAAAGGGCCGAAAACTGGATAGGGTCGAAGGTTTCGCTTTCCTCGCATTCTACGCATATTACGTCTTCTGGCTGCTTAAAAACATGTAAATGAATATATTAAAAGAACAATCAATATGAAATTCAAACCAACAAACTATCAGTTGATGAATGTCGGCACCGGAAGAATATTCCAGGATGCCGGTTGGTCATTGGCTGACCAGGAGGCTTCCGCGCCGTCATTGGTAAGAGCCGTGTACGAGAATGAGAAGTTCACTCCCCGTGATGATCTCAAAGGGCTTTACAGATACGCAGAATGGCTTCCGATCAACAGGACTCTGAAGAACTCACACGCACCTGTGACCTACAAGAGCAAGGGGCTCGCCGAGCTTCTCGGAATGGAGAACCTGTACATAACCTTGTCAGGATACGTTCCTAAGCATGGCGCGAAGATGGAGACATGCTCATTCAAGGAGACTGAGGCGTTCTCTGTCTGCGCAAGGTTGCCTAAGAATGACAAGCACATCCTTGTGGTTCAGTCCGCCGGCAACACGGCCAGGGCATTCGCACGAGTATGCTCTGACAACGACATTCCGATTGTCATCTGCATACCTAACGACAACATCAGCGACCTGTGGTTCCTCAAGAAACTGAAATCTTGCGTCAAGGTGATCGCGACGCCTAATGGAACGGATTACTACGATGCCATAGCCCTTGGAGAAAAACTCTGCAAGGATTCCCGTTATCTGGCCGAGGGCGGTGCGAAGAACGTTGCCAGAAGAGACGGCATGGGCACCACGCTTTTGAG
>CAKUSF010000199.1 GCA_934678915.1 uncultured Bacteroidales bacterium | reverse complement strand
CCATGAGAGCGAGACTCCTGGTCTTGGAGCCAAGATCAAGGACGATCCTTCTTTCAGGGCAGAGTTTATCGGCAAGAGGGTTAACCTTACAGGTGATCCGGTGTTTAGTGTCGTAAAGGTCGGTACAGCCACCGATCCTGAGAGTTCGGTTGATGCCATCACCGGCGCGACCATGACAAGCAAGGGTCTTGGAGATGCCATCGCTTTCTGGCTCAAGGCTTATGTTCCGTTCCTCTCTTCAACCGCTCCGGCACATGAGTGCTGTGGTGGCAAAGGCGGAGAGTGCGATGGTTCCAAGCCATGCTGCAAAGGCGCTTCCCAGACAAAGTGCTGCGCTGATTCCACTGTAACAGAATAATCTAAGGAGGAAGTAATATGAACAAAGAACTCAAAGAAACGATTCTTAACCCGATTCTTAAGGGCAATCCTATCACTGTCCTTGTGCTGGGTATCTGCTCCTCCCTCGCTGTAACAGTCGAGCTGAAAGGAGCGCTTGTCATGGCCCTTTCTGTCACCATAGTCACAGGGCTTTCCAGCCTTGTCCTCTCCATGATGAGGAACACGATTCCTAACCGTGTACGAATCATCGTCCAGTTGGTCGTAGTGGCCCTTATGGTAATCCTCGTTGACCAGGTGCTCAAGGCTTATGCCTATGGTATTGAGAAACAGCTGTCGGTTTACATCGGCCTTATCATCACCAACTGTATCGTGATGGGACGTATCGAGGCGTTCGCCCTCGGCAACAAGCCGATCCCTTCCCTTCTTGACGGTCTCGCCAACGGTGTTGGCTACGGACTTATCCTCATCGTTGTGGCCTTCTTCCGTGAACTTTTCGGCTCCGGCACACTGTTCGGACTGAGAATTATTCCGGAAAGCTTCTACGCTGCCGGCTATGTCAACAACGGTCTGGTGATTCTCCCTCCGATGGCGCTGATTCTTATCGGCTGCATCATCTGGATTCAGAGAAGCATCCAGAAGGATCTTCAGGAAAAATAACGACAAAGACAAGTACTGATTATGGAATATTTAAGCTTATTCGTAAAGTCAATATTCGTTGACAATATGATTTTCGCGTACTTCCTTGGTATGTGCTCATACCTGGCGGTATCGAAAAATGTGAAGACAGCTTCCGGTCTTGGTGTCGCTGTTATTTTCGTTCTTCTTGTGACATTGCCGATCAACTATCTTCTTTACAGGTATGTCTTGTCTCCTGACGCTTTGATTCCGGGTGTGGACCTGAGCTTCCTCAGCCTCATCATATTCATCGCTGTCATCGCTGCGTTCACGCAGCTTGTCGAGATGGTCGTTGAGAAATTCGCTCCGGCCCTATATTCATCACTGGGAATCTATCTGCCTTTGATCGCTGTGAACTGCGCTATTTTGGGTGGTTCGCTTTTCATGCAGAACAAGGATTTCGTGAATGTCGGAGAGGCCACGGTTTACTCACTTGGCTCTGGAATCGGTTGGTTCCTTGCCATCGTGACACTTGCCGCGATCAGAGAGAAGATGACCTATTCAAAGGTCCCTGCCGGACTTAGAGGCATCGGTATCACATTTATCACAGTAGGTCTGATGGCCATGGCCTTCATGACTTTCATGGGACTTACAATCTAATTTGGAGGCAGAGACTATGTTTTCAACAGTAATTTCAGCAATCATCACAATTGTAGTTGTGACCATTGTTTTGGTCGCCCTGCTTCTGTATGTCAAGATCAAACTCACCCCGGACGGCACTGTCAAGATTGATATCAACGACGGGAAGAAAGTTCTTGATGTTCCTCAGGGCAGCGATCTTCTCCACACTCTCGCTGACCAAAAGATTTTCCTTCCTTCCGCCTGCGGTGGAAAGGCCAACTGCGGCCAGTGCAAGGTTCAGGTACTTGAAGGTGGTGGAACCATTCTCCCTACCGAGACCGGTTTCTTCAGTCGCAAGCAGATCAAGGAGGGCTATAGGCTTGGTTGTCAGGTAAAGATCAAGGAGAACATCAAGATTCAGGTACCTGAGTCAACACTCAGTGTACAGAAACTTGAGTGTGAGGTCATCTCCAATAAGAACGTGGCCACATTCATCAAGGAGTTCACCGTTAAGCTTCCTGAGGGAGTTCATCTCGATTTCAAGTCCGGTGAGTACATCCAGATCGACATCCCTGCCTATGACCTTGATTTCTCAACGATTGATGTTGACGACATCTACAAGGCGGATTGGGAGAGGTACGGATTCTTCGGCATCAAGGCGAAGAACGAGGTGCCTACGATCAGAGCTTACTCAATGGCCTCTTATCCTGCCGAGGGCGACATCATCAAGCTGAATGTCCGTATCGCTACTCCTCCGTTTGACAGGAGCCAGCCTAAGGGAGTGTTCAAGATGTTGCCTGTTCCTCCTGGAGTCGGCTCATCCTACGTCTTCACCCGCAAGCCGGGCGACAAGGTTTGGATCTCCGGTCCGTTCGGAGAGTTCCTTCTTCCGAAGAATGATCCTGATTCTCAGGAATATATCTTCGT
>CAKUSF010000198.1 GCA_934678915.1 uncultured Bacteroidales bacterium | reverse complement strand
ACATCCGATGCCGGAGAACAACGCGCCCCAAAGTGTCTGGTCTGTAAGCTTGTACCAGAAAGAGAGGTTGAAATAGATTCCCATCATGATCTCGGCGGCCATCACGATCGGCACGACCTTAAGGCCTTCCCAATAACTTGGACCGATGATGTATTTCAAGATATTCATGTACCCTATGACGCAGAGGAAAGCGAGGAGGGTGAATATTATGAAGTACTTCATCGCCTTGGCGTACATCTCCTTGCTGTTCTTGTCAGCAGCGCTGCCGAACACGAAAGGCTCGTAGGCATAGCGGAAGGCTTGGGTGATCATCGCCATAATCATCGCGATTTTGATGCTGGCACCGTAGATGCCAAGCGGAACGGATGAACCTTCCCCGTAAATGAACGGGAATATGATCTGAGATCCACTTTGGTTGAGGATCCCCGCGATTCCCAGAACCAGAATCGGCCAGCTGTAGCCGAGCATCCGTTTCAGCAGTTTTCCATCGAATCCGAACTTGAATCCCCTTAGTTCTTTCCAGAAAAAAAGAGTGATGAAAGCCGTGCAGAACAGATTGATGTAGAACACGTAACCCACGTCAAGCCCGCCATCGTAGATTCCGAAAGGGTTCGCTCCCAGCTTCGGCAGAATCACAAAGTAAGCGAGATTCATGAATATGTTCAATCCGATGAAGAGCAACTTCAAGGCTGCGAATTTAAGCGGACGCTTCTTGTACCTCAGGTACGAGAACGGAATGCATTGAAAAGCGTCGATCGCCACCGTGGCGGCCATCGCCCAGACGTAGGATGGATGGTCAGCGTAGCCAAGGGCCGAGGAAATAGGACTTATGAAAAGCAAAACAAACCCAACAAACAGCACCGAAGTCGTCAGCACCGATGTCAGAATCGTGGAATATACCTTGTCCGGATTCTCTCCCTCTTTGTTGGCGAACCGAAAGAACGTGGTCTCCATCCCGTAAGTCAGGATCACAAGCAGCAAGGCTGTGTAGGCGTACAGATTCGTCACGACACCGTAGTCACCGCTTGACGAAGCGATGACGTGGGTGTAAAGCGGGACGAGAAGGTAGTTGAGGAACCTCCCTATGATGCTGCTTAGGCCGTAGATCGCTGTGTCCTTGGCCAATGACTTCAGATTCGCCATTGTATGTTTACTTTATTCCGTACTTGCGCAAAATCTTGACGATAGGCTTCCTGATCGACTCCGCCCAAAGGGTGTAGCCGTAATCCGACGGATGGGTTCCGTCTACAGAGGTCTCGTGGTTCGGAGCGGTGGCGCAGGTCGCGGTCACGAAATAGACATCGGCATATTTCTTCACCGCTATATTCATAAGGCTGTCAACCACTTCCATTCTGCGCCCCTCGTTCCTGTCGCTGCTTGTGTTGAAGTTGCGGCTCTCCCTGTAGATGGTCTTCTGGAAGATCAGCGGAATGCCTGGATGTGCCGCCTGAACTTTCTCAATGAATGGGAGCAGCCTTTCCTTTATCTGCTCCGGAGAAGGGTTGGAGAACGAGTCGAACACGAATGCGTCCACCTTGGCTGCGCAAAGCACATCCGCGAAATAGGACTGGAGCTTGCAGTTGCCGCTGCATCCAAGGCTGAGGAACTGGAGTCCTGTCATTCTGGAGAGCTGGTCAGGGTAAGACATTCCGGCTCTGGATGTGCTGATTCCATGCGTGAAGCTGGAACCGAATATTCCGATCCTGTGACGGAAAGGATTCTCGATCGCCTCGATCACAGCACCTTCGTTGACACCGATTTGTATGGACTTCTCCTCGCTGAGAATCGGCAGGTACATCAGGCACTCGTGCATGGAACCATCCAGATTGCCGATAAGCACGACATTGTCGTCCGGTTTCTGGTCGTGCGTCACCTTGGAGGCCGCCCAAAGCCATTTTCCGTCCTTCTTAATGTAAAGGTCGTAGCCTCTCGCCGCAAGTCCTCCGGTGTTGGTCGGGAACCCCCTGTCAAGGTACTTAGTCTTCACCGTGATCGTCTTTGAATCAGTCCTGAATGCCACAGCAAGGCCGGCTGACATTCTGACCTGCTTGTTCTCAGTCTTTGTAAACCCCTTGAATCTCACCGTGTCAACCCTATGGTAAGGGTTAGGAGTGTCAGTCATCAGCTTCCCGACCATAGTCAGATCCGACGCCTCAGTGAAGTTGTACTTCACCTGATTTTTCTGAGCATAAACCGTTACCACCGAGAGTGACAGCATAAAGATAGCGATTGCCTTTTTCATAAATCTTAATAATCTTTAATTTGAGTATCTGCTCGAATCCAAGGATATAGCAAAAAGATGTCCTTGGTTATTCAGAAGAACAAAAATAGAACATTTTTTTCGGTTTTGAAATCATCAAGGGAACGTATGATTCCATTAATATAGGAAGATCTCATAGGAGCGAAGCGACCGAAGGGGTTTCGGGGAATCCTTTCCCAGAAGTTTGACACTTAATTTTTTCAATATTTTCACCAGAGAGGCCTCCAGCCTCTTTTTTTTGTCAAATGAAAT
>CAKUSF010000197.1 GCA_934678915.1 uncultured Bacteroidales bacterium | reverse complement strand
GAGATGCCGGGAATGTACGCTGACGGTGAATATGACATCGCAGGTTACACCACAGGTGTCGTTGAGAAATCCAAACTCATTGACGGCACGAAGGTCAAGGCCGGAGATGTGCTGGTTGGAATAGCCTCTACCGGAGTCCACAGCAACGGATTTAGCCTCGTCCGCAAGATTTTCTCCGACAATAATTTGGATCTGTTCAAGGTCTATCCTGAGCTAGAGTCTGACCAGCCGCTCGGTCTTGTGGCACTGACTCCGACCAGAATCTACGTAAAGCAGGTTCTGGATGTCATCCGCAACTGCGACGTGCACGGAGTCGCCCACATTACCGGTGGTGGCTTCGATGAGAACATGCCGAGAATCCTCCGTGAAGGCCAGGGCATCGAGGTTCATGAAGGTTCATGGACAATCCTCCCGATCTTCCGATTCCTTGAGAAGTACGGCAACATACCTCACAGAGAGATGTTCAACATATTCAACATGGGTGTCGGAATGGTTCTCGCCCTTGACGAGTCCGAGGCTCAGAAGGCCATCGATATCCTTGCCGGTTATGGGGACAAAGCGACCGTCATCGGCCGCGTGACCGACAGGCCTGGTGTGGATATTCGTTTGCTTTAAGCTGTTTTGATTTGTTAGAGATGTTCTTTGAGGTGAAAAACTTTGATAAAGATTTGGTGATTAATTGAATTTCTTTGCAAGGTTTTGAAACCATAGGATTTGGTTCAAATGATTAAAGCTTCAAAATTATGAAAAAATCATTTGCTAAATTAACCGCGGCCATCGGCCCGGCACTGCTCTCGATGCTCGGTTTTTCCGGTTGTGGAGACAACATTTTTGAACAGCGGGATGAGTATGGCACTCCGACCTGTGATTTCAAGGTCGATCTTACCGTTGTGGATGAAAGCGGCAAAGCCATTAAAGGCATCCGTGTGTCACCTTCTGAACGATTGACCTATGACAAGGACACTCTCTACACTGACGAAAACGGCAAGGCGGTCGGCAATTATGACAGAGTCTGGCCGAACAAAGAAGTCAAATTCTATTTCGACGATGTTGACGGAGAGGCCAACGGTTCCTTCAAGCGGGACAGTCTTACGGTCAAGGCTGAGAAACTGAAAGACGGAGACGGCAATTGGTATTCAGGTGAATATTCCTTGAAAGGCACAAAGACTTTGAAGAAGAGCGAGTAACGGATGGACGGAATTTCGATCAGAAGAAGAATCGCGTTGGACATTGCAAGGTCTCTTCGCAAGTCTCAGGAGGAGGAACATCCTCTGAGACAGCTCTTCTGGGAATGCACGCTTCGCTGCAATCTTCACTGCCTGCATTGCGGAAGTGACTGCAAACAGGTTGCCTCCACACCGGACATGCCAAAGGAAGACTTTTTCAAGGTGTTGGATTCCATCGCTGTAAAGACCGATCCACACAAGGTTTTCGTCATTGTCTCAGGTGGAGAGCCAACGATGAGGGCTGACTTGGAGGAATGTGGCAAAGGAATATATTCCCGTGGATTTCCGTGGGGGATGGTGACGAACGGCTTTGGGATGACGAAAGAAAGATTCTCGCGTCTCCTCGGAGCCGGTCTTCATTCTATGACCGTCAGTCTGGACGGGCTGCAGGACAGCCATGATTGGCTTCGTGGCCGTGAAGGAAGTTTCACCCGTGCAGCAGAGACAATCCGTATGGCGGTCCAGTCCGACATTGCCTTCGATGTCGTGACGTGTGTGAACCGTAGGAACTATCCGCAACTTTCTCAGATCAAGGAATTTCTGATCAGTCTTGGCCTGAAGGAATGGAGGCTTTTCTCCATATTCCCGCAAGGACGCGCTGCCTTGAATCCGGAACTTCAACTTCCGCCGGAGATGTTCCGTGGAATGTTGGATTTCATCAAAGCCACCCGCAAGGAGGGGAGAATCAAGGCAAGTTACGGCTGCGAGGGTTTCCTTGGCCCTTATGAGGGCGATGTCAGAGACCATTTCTACTCCTGTCAGGCTGGAGTGAGCGTAGGTTCCGTGTTGGTGGATGGTTCCATCTCTGCCTGCACCAGCATCAGGGCGGACTACCATCAAGGCAATATCTACAAGGATGATTTCATGGATGTCTGGGAGCATCGCTTCCAACCGTACCGGAATCGTGAGTGGATGCGCAAGGATGAATGCTCTGACTGCAAGTACTGGAAATGGTGCGAGGGCAACGGAATGCACCTGCGCGACTCGGACGGTAACTTGATGCTCTGCCATCTGAAACGCATATTAGTGAAATAGCGGTAACTGATTTCTGTATGAGTAGTGTCTGTATTTAAGTATTGTTAAGAAAATTAACTTTATAAAAGTATATAAATGAGAGCTTTAATCAGTGTTAGTGACAAAACGGGTGTCGTTGATTTCGCCCGCGAACTTGTGTCGCTCGGATGGGAAATCCTTTCCACCAGCGGCACCATGAAGATGTTGAGGGAGGCAGGTCTGTCTGTGACCAGCGTGAGTGATGTCACGGGATTCCCCGAGATCTGTGATGGTCGCGTCAAGACCCTTCATCCAAAGATT
>CAKUSF010000196.1 GCA_934678915.1 uncultured Bacteroidales bacterium | reverse complement strand
ACCAAAGAAACTTGTCTGGGATGGAATATTCCTTAAGATCAATGGTAATGATGTCTTCTTTAAGGAGTTTGCGGATGTCAGCATTGACAACGCTGGCTGTGGAGAATTGGTAGCGGTTGATGAAAGCGGAGGTGTTGATTTTGGCACAAGAGTTTATCCGCACCAGACGAGAAATTGTGACGCAGTTAGATACTTTTAATTATTCGGGACTTCGATGCTTCAATGCTTCGATGCTTCGACAAGCTCAGCAACCGCAGATTCAGCATCCGCAAGATTTTTGTCCACCAAAATCACCAGCAGCCGGACAAACTACGTTGTTAGGCCTTTTTGTCCGGTGATACAGCCTTTCACCGGACAAATAGATTATTTGCTATTATGTCCAGTGATTTTGCCTTTAATCGGACGAAAATATCCAATTCTATTACCCACAAATAATACGCAATATTAGCCTTCGGTCATAATAGGCTGATTTATAAACATTAAGATAGAAACACCATGTTGCCTATTGCGCTATTTTGACGAAAATGGCAGAGCGAAATGCGTTATTTTGACGGTTTTCGGTGGTTGAAACCTGCTTATTTTGACGAAAAATATTCGGGAAAAGCAGTTTTGAGTGAGGGTTTGGCGACTTCCTGGAGGGGGATCATCACGAAGGGGCGGTTCTCTATGTCTTTGTGGGGGATGGTGAGGTCGGGAATATTGATGCGGTCGGTGCCGTAGAAGAGAATATCGATGTCAATAATGCGGGAATGGTAGATGCGGTTGCCGGAGCCGTCATATTCAGGAGGGTCGGTTCTGCCCATCGCGCGCTCGATCGCCTTGATTTTGCGCAGGACTTCCGTGGCTGCGTCTTCCGCGGGGACATCGGGTCTGAAGGTCCTGTAAAGCACCACAGCGTTCAGGAACTTGCCACCGGAGAATCCCATAGGTTTGGTCTCGATAAGCCGCGAGAGAGCCGTATAATGGCCTTCAAAGGCCTCGTCCATGTGATGGAGAGCCTCCCCGATGTTCTTCTCGCGGTTGCCAAGGTTGCTGCCAAGGGAAAAGTATATGCTGACAAAGGCCATCGTACCAATCAAAATGGAGGCCGCGAAATAACTTATGAATATTCAAACAAAAGCAGAGCGGCCAAATGCAATGTTTGAATATGTCAGATCAGGAATTCGGCTCCTTTGAATAATCCGGGCCGGTGCCGGGATCAACACGGCCGGCATCAGAGTCAACATCATCCAGACCGAGTTCCAAGCGGGCCTCGTCGGAAAGCATGGACTGATCCCAAGCCGGATCAAAGACCAGTTCCACATTGCAGGCTTTGATACCAGGGACGTCAGTGACGTTTCTCTGAACCTCATCAAGCACCTCATCGGCCATAGGGCAGTTCGGAGCGGTGAAGGTCATCTTTATGAAAGCCTCGTGTCTCTTGTTGATGACAAGCTCGTAAATGAGGCCTAAATCATAGATGTTGACAGGAATCTCAGGATCATAAACCTGCTTCAAAGCCAGAACCACATTATCATACAGCGGTGCGAGCGCCTTGACATCCTCAGCGGAAAGAACCTCACTCTCCCGCTCCACCTGCGGCTCCTGTGCGGTCGCCTTTTCCTCTTCTTTATTCTTGAATATGCTCATATAACACTTAATCAAACAATTATGTTCTTCAATAAGTCTAAAAACAACTTACATGACATCGCTAACTATTCTCCAAAGCCACAGCCTTGATGGTGTCAATCATAGAGACAAGACCGTTCGCCCTGGTCGGGGACAGATTCTCCTTGAGGCCGATCTGGTTGATGAAACTGAAATCATCCGCTGCGATCTCTTTCGGAGTACGACCGGAATAGACGCTAATCAAGAGAGATATTATGCCCTTTGTGATGATAGCATCGCTGTCCGCCTTGAAGTACAGTTTTCCGTCCTCAAGCCGCCAATCAAGCCAAACCCTTGACTGGCATCCCTTAATCAACTTATCCTCAGTCTTTTCCGCTTCCGGATACGCTTCCAGATTCTTTCCCAAGTCGATGAGATACTCGTATTTGTCGAGCCATTCATCGTACATAGAGAAATCGTCAATCACAGACTGTTTAGCTTCCTCTAATGAGTTCATATCACATAACAATTTCAAATTTCCAAATATACAAGTCTCATCAATGGTTGATGAGTCGTCACTTCGGTGCTTCGGCAGGCTCAGCAACCGCAGGCTCAGTTACCGCAACCTAAACCAGCATCGCAACCGCCTTGTCGAGCGACTTGATGAAATATTCCGCCTCCTCCAACGTGTTGTACGGAGCAAGGGACGCGCGAAGCATTCCAGTGACCCCGAACCTGTCCATAATCGGCTCAGCACACATCTGACCGGAACGAACAGCGATTCCCATCTTATCCAAAATCAGAGCCAGATCCTCATGATGCGCTCCCTCAACACTAAATGAAAAGAGAGGAATCTTCGTCTCCGTTCCACGTGGAACGCCATAAAGATGGATTCTCGGATTACTCGTCAGTGCATGAAGTAAATATTCAGACACGGCAATCTGATTATCAACTAATTCTTTATCA
>CAKUSF010000195.1 GCA_934678915.1 uncultured Bacteroidales bacterium | reverse complement strand
TTCGTTGACGGCCGCGCGCACGGTCCGGACGATCACGTCACCACTTGCCAGCTTTTCATGCGTCACTTCAAGGATGGTGCTACCATTACTGTCGAGCCTTTCAGAAGCGCTGGTTTCCCTATCATCAAGGACTTGGTGGTTGATCGCAGTGCCTTCGACAAGATTCTTCAGGCTGGTGGATTCATCTCTGTTAGAACAGGTTCCGCTCAGGATGCCAACAACATTCTCATCTCTCACGAAAACGCTGAGAAGAGCATGGACGCCGCTGCCTGCGTTGGTTGCGGTGCTTGCGTTGCAACCTGTAAAAACGGCTCTGCGATGCTCTTTGTGGCCGCAAGGGTAAGTTCTCTCGCTTTGCTTCCACAGGGCCGTCCAGAGGCCGCTAGAAGGGCTAAGAATATGGTCGCGAAGATGGAAGAGCTCGGCTTCGGTAACTGCACCAACACCCGTGCCTGCGAGATGGAATGTCCAAAAGGCATCTCCATCGACCACATCGCCCGCCTCAACCGCGAGTTCCTCAAGGCTAAGTTCTCTGAGTAATACTTTATCACTAAATATTTTAGGTCGGAAATGCATTTGCTTTTCCGACCTTTTTTTCTCCGGTCACTGAGCTTGCGGTTGCTGAGCTTGTCGAAGCATCGAAGTGACCAGAGTTTCGCTTTATTAACTTCAGAGTGCAGGAAAAAAGAAAACGGATCAAGTCCAAAAGTATGTGTTCAGGCATATATCTTAGATAGCCTATGCAGATAATACTTAATATCAGAAACGCCCCTGAGTTGTGTCTTGAAAGTTTTCTTACAAAGCATAGCGTTGCCGGAGGCTACCACATGGCGATCTTCGGTCAGGAGCTCCGTTGATTGGGGTCCTTGGCGGCCCTTTACCCGGATAGGGCGCGCGAAGCGCGTAGGCCGCCAAGGACCCCAATCAACGGAGCCAACGCTAGGTGAATCATTGTCTGATTCATTTTCATAAAAATTAATATCATCCTCTCTATGTCTAAACGCAACACGTTTAGTGTCAATGAGTGGCAGGAAATATATTAATTATCATATAGTTAGCGCTTTGTCTTGGGTGCTAAACCGCTAAAGACGAGTAGCTAAACTATTTACTAATAATAATTTACAAATTACGTCAAAACTACCTTCCTGCTTGGCCTGACATTGGGCGCATCATCGACCTCCGATTAAGGTACAGGCTAAAAGTTGAGAGGCAGAACGACAATTTTGCAGCGAAGTGCATTAAAGGCTTATTCTTATGAATATCCCGTTCCTTTGCTCTTGAGTTTTTCAGCCCGGTCCGGATTCCACTGGCACAGTTTCGACATGCAACTGAAAGCTGTTCATAAGATTCTCATTGTATATTATTACCCAGTGCTGTTTGTCCGGTGGATTGCGCTCCGACCGGACAAAACGCATGTTTTCTGCATTTTGTCCGGCAAAAGCCTTGTTGACCGGACAAACTGTTGAGCCAACCTGTGTCAAGCCATCAGCAAACTACCTCTTTGGCAGGCAGTGTTGACTTTGACGTTGGTGCGAAATAACAAAATTCAGTTAACAAGGCAGTGCCCTTTCTTTAACACAGGGATTTTAGACTTGATCCATGAAAACTGGCTGACCGACTATTATATAGCTCTTTATGAAATTCAGGCCACTATGGGAAACAAAAATGCTGATAATGCTGCTCTGCTTCGGGATGCTAAGGATTATATTGACAAACTGAAGATTGATATAGAAGCGAATCAGTCAGAAATCTGTACGGTCTAAGGTTACTATTACTATGCGCTGATAGCAGCGAACCCTGCTAAGAACGGACAATCATACTATACATCCGTTCTTGATTCCTATAATAAGGCTCTTGTCATTAATCCTGACAATCCGAGAGCATTGCTTCTCCTTATAGTTTTTAAGATGAATATGGCGAAGTCCACAGGTCATCATTTGAATGAGGATTTTTCAACAATGATTGAAAGGATAGGTGTGCTGCTTGAGAAGGATGACAAAATGTCCATCACCCCTCATTGGGGAACAAATACCTATGAATCACTAAAGAATATAATAAACAAGTATAGTAGTGCCGTCAATTATAAGCAAATATAAAGTACATAATTCCTTTTATATTATGCTTTCTAAGCCAATAAAAGTCTCTACTCGAAATTTTGGTAACGTGCAAAATTTCGTGAGAGACTTTTTTGGCTATTTATGATTTACTGAATCCTTTAGTGATGATTCATGCGTTGATGCCTACCAGAGGAAATTATTGAACGGATAGCGGCCAGCGTGGATCTCAGCGACCATCTTGTAGATGTCGCTGCGGAACTTCTCGATGTTGGTCTTGTTCTTTGCGGAGATGAATATGCACGGGGTCTTTTCCTGTGCTATCCAGCTGTTTTTCAACTCATCTAGCGAACGATTCTCCTTGCCTTTCGGAGTCAAGGAGAACTCATCGTACTCCTCATAGGTGTAAGCATCTATCTTGTTGAATATCACATAGACCGGCTTGTTGCTGGCACCTATTTCCTGTAGGGTTCTCTCCACGACCTCCATCTGCTCCTCGAAACCTGGATGGGAAAT
>CAKUSF010000194.1 GCA_934678915.1 uncultured Bacteroidales bacterium | reverse complement strand
GAGCGTCAGGCCATCAAGGATGCCCATCAGGCCGTGGTTGATGAATATGCCACCGGCAACGACATCCTCAAGCAGGTAATCGACCTCGCCCTCCTTTCCAACGGTCTCCTCAAAGGCAAGGCCCTATCCGACTTCATCGCCCGCAGCGAGAAAGTCATCGCTGACGCCTGCCGTAAGTAGTAGCTATGAATATGTCAGTTCCAGCTATCTGATGATCATTCCGCTGGACAGAGGACAAGAGAAAACCCTATCCCGAATTTTTGTAACGTGAAAAATTCGGGATAGGGTTTTCTCTTGTCTTGTTCTGAACCGGAGTCTATTAGAATTTAGTCCAGATACTCAATCTTGAAGTCGTAGTCCCACTGCGTGAAGTAGAGGTTGCCTTTGTCCCACTCGACCTCTCCACGTTGGAAATCAACGGTGTCGCTGCGAGGGTACTTCTTTTCAGGGTCGAGATTGCCTCCGAAATCCGAATTGACAATCATCCTGAAAGGCTCTATTCCTCCGAAGAAGAAATCCCCACCGTAGGAGGTGATGCCGAAACTCTGATCGACTGGAACCCAGCCGTAGCCTTCGAAATAGACCTCGCCCCAGTCATGCAGATTGCCCGCGCCCGGATGCATCATCAGGCCGCTCTGCCATCTGGCCGGGATGCCTTTGTAGCGGCACATCGTGATGAAGAGCAGTGTCACCTGGCCGCAGTCACCGTGGCGGTTCGTCAGGACATATTCGGGAATATTCTCTATCGTGGAATAGTCTCTGGCCGATGCCCACGGGAATGTCTTGTCGATCCACGTGTAGATTGCCTTAGCCTGAAGGTAAGGATTCTCAATGCCGGCTGTGACTGAATCGGTAGCGGCCTTAATCTTCTCAGTGAAGATCACGTGCTGCTCGCGCTCAGCGGTATATTCCTGATATTCAGAAGTCGTGACATTGTATGGCAAGACCTTAGAAGAGTCGATCGGATGCCATTCACCGTTGGAGGTATATTCAAAGACCTCGTGGAAGACGGTAGGTTTGTTCTTGACAGTCTTGGCCTCCATGTAGACGCTGCTGTGTGGGTGCCATGGCTCAGAGAAAGTCAGTTTCTCAATAGGATATGCCACGCCATCGACTCCGGCCTCGATGAATTTGAAATCGGTCTGTCGAGGAACGTCTTGACGAGGAAGCGGCAGCCAGCAACGGAGGGTCTGGCCAGGCCGCAACGTGTTGGCGTGGACCGAGAGGGTGAACGTCACCCTCATCCTCTTCGGCAGAGCGAAATAAGGATCCTCCTTTCCTGAGGCGATGTTCTCCAGTACCTGCTTCTTAATCTGAGGTATTGTCACAGCATCGATAGCTTCGTGCCCAGTCAGAGATGTCCCGCTCTTTGACAGATCCTGATCTTTTACATCGGCAGCGGCCTTTATGGCAGCTAATTCCGGATTGATTCTAAATAAGTTGCGGGCGGCTGCGGTGAAATACATAGTGCGTTTCCCGATCTGCATCGATTCCAATTCCCCGGAAGCGGTCCACTTGTCAATCTGCTCGTCAGTGACATCGGGGATGTATTTCTGAATATATTCCTTCACATCCTCCCTTGTGGCGCAGAATTCCGTCGCCAACCTTTGCGCCAGATCCTTGTCCCAAGAATATTTGTAGCTCATCTGCCTTGGCAGCCAGATGTTCGCCGCCAGCGCGATCGCCACCAGCGTCCAAAGTACTATCTCTTTTCTTTTCATTGCCATGACTACAGCAGTTTGAGTCCGAGACCTGGACGATCCGGAAGAGTGATTCTCCCGTCAACAACGGTCATTCCCTCAAATCGGTCGTTGGCTATCAGAAGGTTTCCGTCAAGGTCGGCGAAATCCACGGCAGGGGAGAGCTGTGCGGCAGCGGTCACAGCGCAGGATGTCTCGGTCATGCAGCCGACCATCACTTTCATCCCTTCAGCGCGGGCGTAGTTCAGCATCTTCCATGCCTCGCGCATTCCTGTGCACTTCATCAACTTGATGTTTATGCCGGTGTAGGCACCCTTGACTCTCTGAACGTCAGCGAGGCGCTGGATGGCCTCGTCCGCGAATGTAGGAAGAGGGCTGCGCTCGGTCAGCCATGCATTCTCGTCCATCATCTCCTTCGGCATCGGCTGCTCCACCATCACGACCCCATGCTCTTTCAGCCAGTGGATCATCTCCAAAGCCTTTTCCTTGTCTTTCCAACCCTGGTTGGCGTCCACGGCAAGCGGCAGGTCGGTGATCTCACGGATGGTCTCGATCATCTCCTTGTCGTTGTCGAGTCCTACCTTAACCTTAAGAATATTAAACTGTCCGGCGCATTCCTTCGTCTTCTCGCGCACCACGTCCGGAGTGTCGATTCCGATTGTGAACGTGGTGTTCGGGGCCTTGGCGGCATTGAGCCCCCAGATCCTGAACCACGGCTGTCCCATCAGCTGCCCAACAAGATCGTGCAAGGCGATGTCAACGGCAGCCTTGGCAGCGGAGTCCCCCTCGTTGATTCCATCAACGTAAGTCAGAATGTCATCAATCTGGAATGGATCGCTGAACTGCTCTAGGTTGACCTTTTTCAAGAAGTTGCAGACGCTCTCCACTGTCTGTCCGAGGTACGGTGGCATCGAAGCCTCTCCGTAGCC
>CAKUSF010000193.1 GCA_934678915.1 uncultured Bacteroidales bacterium | reverse complement strand
CCTCAACCTCCACGGTCTCCTCGGCGTCTCCATGACCTCCGCCCTCACCTGCCGCGAGATCCTCGGCAGGGATTTCACAATCCTTCACTGATTCCCTTATACACCGTCAGCCCCTTTACAGTAAGAAGATACTTCTGACGAGGATGACGGGGAGAATCAGGGTATTTCATCCTGATCAAACCTTCAGCGATGGCTGGAGTAAGAGAATATTCAAGAAAATTTTTTCTGTCTTTCAATCCAGCCGCTTCCATCATTTCTCTTACGCTTCTTTCCTCTTGCCCGATGACAAGAACCAATCGCCTGACGGTATTGGATAAAGGTTCCGATATGGTTTTATTACTTGTGGGGGTACTTGTGGGGGTTATTGGCTTAACTTGTGGGGCGCTTGTGGGGGTGTCCAACTTTGGCTGTACTTTCAATTCATCCGTAGCATGAATATGTAGGTAGCGGTTGCTTAAATCCCATTGCTCACCTAACAACAGATTGCGAAAGAAACGTTCCAGATATACTGGCGTGTAATCTATCCCTTTAATGGCATTCTTGTAGTTGGCTCGGACCAATGCATTCCGGAAATACCACGAATGACGGGCAAACAGAGTATTATTCACCTCAAAACCTATCGAACGAAGATACAGAATAGTGAAAACCGCCGTTGTGCGGGTATTCCCTTCACAAAACGCATGAATTTGCCACAAGCCGGAAACGAAGCGTGTAATATGCGCTACCATCGCATCCGTGGATATTCCTTTATAACTGAACTCCCGTTCTTGATAGATGTCATAGTCAAGAGCTCTTCTCAAATCCTCCCAGTTCATGTAATTCACAGTGTCTCCATCAAGTACCCATTCTTTTTTAGAGATGTCATAGTCACGAACTTTCCCTGCATGTTTGAACACACCATCAAATACTCTTCTATGAATGGAGATATAACCACCTGTGCTAAAGTCCAATGTTTGTGAGGAAAGTATCTTGGTGATGTTTGCCGAAACTTTATCCGCTTCTTGTTCCTCTTCATCATTTGGTTCACGTATAGTCTTCGACTGATAATAACTCTTTATCAGTTCGCGAGCCTCATCAATGTCTATTTCACCCTCAATATGCTTGCAGGCCGTGGCTTTCAGATAGTCAGATGTCCTTAAACCATCCACATCCTGCAGACCTATAGCGGTCTGCCATATAGAGGCCTTTTCTTTTTGGCTTGGCTCCCCTTGGCGGATGTACTCGTCAAGATCAATATGTGGTTGCTTATTCTTGTCGCTCATAATAATGATACATAACTTGTCATAATATCATTGCTATTTTGAAAGTTACAATCTTATGATAAGTCTTTTATGCACTTACAAAGGTAGAATTTTCATTTGAGAATGAAGAAAGAAAAATCGCAAAAAAGATTATAAAGAGAATGATTTCATCGTCATTTTATGATTATCATTTTATGACGATGAAGAATTATTGCGTATGTTTGCACTGAAATTAATTTTGAATATCTTATGTCGAAATATGCTTTTGTGACCGGAGGAAGCCGGGGAATCGGCCGGGCGGTCTGTGTGAAACTTGCTCAGATGGGGTTTTGTGTCATTATCAATTATGTCTCGAATGATGCGGCGGCGCGGGAGACTTTGCGTCTGGTTCAGGATGCCGGCGGCAGCGGTGAACTGCTGAAGTTCGATGTCGCGGACACCGAGGCGTCCGTCAAGGCGATAACTGATTGGCAGGAAAGCCATCCCGATGCTTATGTGGAGGTGCTGGTGAATAATGCCGGTGTGCGGAAGGACAACCTTCTGCTTTGGCTTGAGCCTGAGGATTGGTTTAAGGTGGTGTCCACGGATCTGAACAGCTTCTACAACGTCACCCGTCCGTTCCTTCAGCCGATGGTTTCGCACCGCAACGGTCGCATCATCAACATGACTTCTCTGTCGGGCCTCAAAGGACTTCCGGGCCAGACTAACTATTCCGCTGCCAAAGGTGGCCTGATTGCTGCCACAAAGGCTCTGGCCCAGGAACTTGCTCCGAGGAAGATCACCGTCAACGCTGTTGCTCCGGGCTTTGTCGAGACCGACATGGTCGAAGGCCTTGACGAGGCTTCGCTTAAGTCTCAGATCCCGGCCCGCCGTTTCGGCAAGCCGGAGGAGGTCGCCGCCCTCGTCGGTTTCCTCGCTTCTCCGGATTCCGCCTACATCACCGGGCAGGTCATCTCCATCAATGGAGGATTATACTAACTCTGCTTTGCTGGGCTGATTGAAGATGTGTATCAGTCAGCGGAGACTAATTCCAAAATTTTGCACGGTGGACCAAAATTTTGGAATTAGTCTCCGCTGGCTCTATTCCGCTTTCGATGTGACCGTCCTTATGGTTCGACAGGCTCACCAACCGGACGGTCCCGGTCGCTGAGCTTGTCGAAGCGACCAGACGGTCTCAGTCACTTCGATGGGCTCGATCACTTCGACAGTCCCGATCACTTCGACAGTCCCGATCACTTCGACAGGCTCAGTCACTTCGACAGGCTCAGTGACCGAGCCGTGCGGATGTTTCTGCGTGCTTACCTACATGGTGTTTCCGGTCGCTGAGCTAGTCGAAGCGATGCTCTCATGATGAATATGAAAAAATCAACCGGAACAATGTTACAATATCCCGACCTTTTCGTTTATATTAGTGAAAAGT
>CAKUSF010000192.1 GCA_934678915.1 uncultured Bacteroidales bacterium | reverse complement strand
GGCCGCCTCTTAAATTAATGTGATTATCTAAAAGTATACTACATGCCATATCTCGCTATTTACAGCAAACGTGCGATCTTCGGAATCAAGGTGATGTCGGCCGGAAGCCATTCGACGGAATTGAGTTGATCGGCTGAGAGCCAACGGGCCGCCTCATGCTCGACAAGATGAAGATTGCCGGAGAGGATCTCGCAGGCGAAGCACTTCATCGAAAGGTGGAAGTCCGGGTAGTCATATTCAATGGTGTCAATCAGTTCCCCGACATTGATCTCGGTCTCCAGTTCCTCGCGGATCTCCCTGCGGAGTGCATCCTCCGGACTCTCCCCCGCCTCGACCTTGCCACCTGGAAATTCCCAACCATCCTTGAATGCTCCGTAGCCACGCTGCGTGGCGAACACCTTCCCGTCTTTGAATATCACCGCGGCGACAACATTAATCGTCTTCATTCCATATATCATTAAAAGTTAAACATTTGCCGACGTGATGTAGTCGAACAGGTTCTTGTCAACCGGTGTGTCAAGCTTGTACTCGATCTCAACGGCGGTCGCGTCAGTGTTCGGCATCACGAATTCCTTCAGGATCCCGTCAGCGTTGTGTCTTATCCTGCCAAGGTAGTAAAATTCCTTGGATTCCTTGTCATCTTTGTTTTTCCGGACGAACAGAAACATACTCACGCCAAGAGATTCACTGTTCACGGCTGTCTGGACGTCTTTGGACGTCAATGTCCTCTTGCTTTTCGAGATCGCGACCAATGTTGACTGATCCAGGAAATGGTCCTCGTATTTTGTAGTGTCACTGATCTCATCGCTCTTGTCGTAATTCACGAACACCGGATATGTTTTTGTCCGTTCGTCAAACTTATAGCCTCCAACATTCAGCGACACTTCGTTTTTCCGCCAGTCCAGAAGCCTGAAGACGTCCTCGTAGGTGTATTTCTGCCCGCTCCTAAACAGGTCAGAGGATTTGTAGAGCTTCACATACCTGCCACGGGCAAATTCGATGACATCTTTCAACTCGGATTCAAAATCTCTGTTTTTCAAAGCATTCCAAAATAGTTTCGAGATAAGCCAACCCCCGTCAACCTCTTCCAACATAATGCAGTCCTTGAACCGTTTACCCGCGGAACCACAATCATAATACTCACCGGTCATCAGACTGAGCATATTCTCAATCGCATTCTCCTCACAGCGCAAGCCGTTGTCAGCCATTGACTTGATCCAAAATTCGATGACATTGTCCATCTCGGAGACTTGCATCAGCACTTCCAACATCAGAATCTCATTCAATCTTTTTCCTGACGCGAACTTTTGCGCGATGAACTCAAGAATATGATTCTGCTCCTCCGTGAGAGTCTCCTCAAGTCCGTCCAAAGCGACCTTGAAGCCGTGATACGAGCATATCTGTCGTTTCTTGTAGTCCGGCACGCTGTCCATGTATGACAATATCAGCAACGGATCCATCTCGTCATATTTGTCGAAATCAGCCAGCTTTGGCCTCCTGCCCAATTTCCGCTTCAGAGTCTGGTATCCCTCCATTATGTTCTGGCGAGTGTTGATGCGTGCACTGTCAATTGATTGGAATATACGCTTTCTGGTGACAGCATCGAAATAAATGGTCGAAGCACCGTTGATAACATTGTTGCCCTCAATCAAGTAACGCCTGATGTTGTCTTTGTTGCCTGTCCTGTCACCCGACAACGCGATCGGAATAAGGTAATTCTTGTTGTAATTGGCAATGAAATCAAGCACAACGACATATTCCTTATCAGCGGCCTTTCTCAAGCCTCGTCCAAGTTGCTGCACGAATATAATAGCGGACTGCGTTGGCCGGAGCATGATGATCTGGTTGATTTCGGGGATATCCACTCCCTCATTGAAGATGTCGACCGTGAATATGTAGTCAAGAATTTCATCAGTGCTTTCGGAATCAGCCGCAAGCCTCTCCACAGCTGACTGACGCGCAGCCGCATTGTCCTTTCCCGACAGAGCAAGGGTGCGATAATGCCTTCCGGCCCCTTTCATTTCCATGCCATTGAATATTTCCGACAGTCTTTGTGCCTCCTCTACTGTGCTGCAAAACACAAGGCCCTTGACCCGCTCTCCGCTATAGCCGTAATATTCAGCGACACCTATGATGTTTTTCACCCGTTCGGTTGAAGTCAGATCTTTGAAATCCTCCACGTCAACCTGCGTTCCGTTGACTTTAAGATCCTGGATACCAAAGTAATGGAAAGGACAAAGCAGGTCATTCTCCAGTGCGGTCTGAAGCCTGATGTCACATGCGATGTTGTGGTCGAAAAGCGCATAGACATCGAATCCGTCGGTTCTGTCCGGAGACGCTGACATTCCGAGCAGGAAGTCTGGTTTGAAATAGTCAATGATCTTTTGGTAGCTTTCGGCCCCGGAACGGTGGCACTCATCGAGAATAATGATGGAAAAATCGTCAGGCTTGAAATTTTGATTCCTGAAACTGTCTTTCGCCATCATATTCATTGTGGCGAAAAGAATGTTCGCTGATTTGATTCTTGAGAGATCCTGGCAGTTTCCAGAAAGCTGGGCGGTCGCGAAAGAATCCCCAAGAACTCTTCTGAAACTTTTCTCAGCCTGCGAGTTGATCATTTCTCGATGCGAAAGGAACAGCACCTTCTTTTTGTGAATCAGCTCATTGGCGAACACGC
>CAKUSF010000191.1 GCA_934678915.1 uncultured Bacteroidales bacterium | reverse complement strand
TTCTGAAGCTGGATGTACGGAGGGTTGCCGACAACGCAGTCGAAACCTGTGAAACGACCATATTCATCAAGCACCTCTGGGAACTCTATTCGCCATTCAAAGGCATCGATGAACAAGCGGTTGTCACGGATTGAGTTCACCTCTTCTTGAATTTGGGATATTCGTAAATTCAAGTCCTTGATTTTCTTGTCGTACTGAGCCTGTTCTTTCTTGCTAGTTTCGAAAAGTTGAGGGGCTTTCAGGTTATGAAGATCGCCTTTCAACTTATTCAATTTCAAAATTTTCGGATCGTTCATCCCCATCTGGGAGTGGAGTCCAGACTTTATCCGGGAAATCATCTCCTCAAGGGAACGCTTACGCTCCTTTGTGTGGGCGTTCTTGTAGTCGGAAACCGCGGCTTTATATTCATTAATGGATATTCCGGAATCGCGGAGGATCTCCGAAATGTCCTGAGTGATGTCGTAGCGGTGGAGGAGAGAGTTGCCGACCTTGATGTTGATGTCGATGTTCGGGAGGGTCTCTAGCTCGGTGTAACCGCTTTCCTTGGTGTAGAAGGCGTTTTTAAGGAGTTCTATCCAGAGTCTCAAACGGCAGATGTTGACTGCGTTGGGATTGATGTCCACTCCGAATAGGCAATTCTCGATGATGCGGCGTTTCTCGCAGAAAAGTGCCTCCTGAATCCTTTGACACTCAGGATTTCCGGGAATATATGCGAACGGCTCACCGTCCGCGTCCGAGACCATCAGCTCGTCATTCACAATCTCAATGCTGTAGTCCTGCTTCTTGATGCGGTGGCCTTCGCAATCAAGTAATATTCCTAAATCATACTTCGTCCTGATGATCTCGTTGAGGGCAGAGACGAGAAAATGGCCAGAGCCAACGGATGGATCGCAGACTTTCAAGGAATCCATAATTTCATTTGCCTTGTGCAAATCCTCCAAATCCTTGTCTTTCAACTCATCATAGTCACGACAATGCCACCCCATAGCATCATTGAACTTGCTGACAAGAGCATGCCTGATGGTCTCCTGGCTGATGTACATTGTCACGGCTCCCGGTGTGAAGACCGAACCGTCGCGATGGCCGTTGATCTTCTCGAATATCAAACCCAGAACAGAGGCACTGATCAAGGTTTTGGCGTTGTCGCAAACTTCATCCGAACCATCTCCGGAGAAATCGTACGAGTCGAGGAACTCCAGCAGATAGCGGAGAGCCGGCAGGCGACCGCAACGGACATCCCTCATTACGGTGCCGGTGCAAAGGGGCAGCTCTCCCCCAGCCAGATTGCTCACACGGATTGTCTGCCGCTCAAGCTGACTCATCTCAAACAGTGAGCTGTTCAGGTACGGAACCTTTGAATATTTTGCACTTACGCTATCTGGGCGGTCAATCGGGCGCTTAGCAAGAACCTGAAAGAAAAGTTTGTTGAGCTCGTCATAATCCGGAATCATGGACGGATTCAGGAATGAATATGACCGGTCGCCCTTGTGGTATTTGATCAACTGGGCCTCCAGAAGTTTCAAGAACAGAACTCTGTTTACCCAACATATTGACAAAGAAAGGGCAACATTGAACATCCGCTCCTCGCTGTCTGCGCCATAAGAGGAAAGGTGCGGTACTCTGTCCAGCCAATCCTCGGCATCTAGGATGTTCATCGCGTCTTCGATGATTGAAGCCGGATTGCGCTCGTCTTTTCTGCATCGGGTAATAATGCGCTTATGACTGTCCTTGTCCTCGACCTCTTCCAAGCCTATGATGTGGAGAAGCTCGCTATAGAACTTGGTGTTCAACTTGTTGCTATCGGTCTGAAACTGTTTCTTGAGGAGGTTTTCTGGGCTGAAGACCTTATAAAGGTCGATAAGATTACGTTCATCCCCACTGCTTAGGAATGGTTTGTACTTACGGATGTCGAACCAAACATATTCAATGTCATCAGTCACTGAGGCGATGCACTCGGACGCAATTTCTTTGTAGAAGAAATCGGTCTTTTCCGAGGTTAGACTTCCGGAGTTAAATTCCTCATAGCGTTTGAGAAGGCGTTTATTGGAATAGAAGACGCGCTCGAACTCCTGAGCATCGAATATAAAGAACTCATAGACATTTGTGACGATTAGTTTCTTCAACTGGATATTCTTTTTTCCAATTCTCTCTCGCAGCCAGTAAAGCAAGAGTTCCTGCATCGCCTTGCGGTTCAAGTCGTCTCTAGAAACCATTTCGGAAATGTTTGAAGGCATCTTGACCTCGCAGATTACACCCACAGGAGCGTCAATACCACTTCCAAGGTGGATGGCGCAGTCAATCTTGCCGTTCGGAGAAACTTTGTAGTCCTGACCGTAGAATGTCTGTTTCAGAAAGTCCATCAAGTCACCTTTTATCTTTTCCTCGGTGTCTATGTGCTCAATCTGTTCATAAAAAATGCGAAGTTGATTCTTGAATATTTCGAAATCAGACTTATCAACAGGGAGCTGCTTGTAGGCTTTGTTCAGAGACTTGGCGATTGACAATTCAGGCATAGCGGCAGTGGGTTTATAAATTATTGCTTCCGTCTGCGAATATACAAAAAGCTGCGCAAAAAGGTACCTTTTTACGCAGCCAGAATATTCATTTATAAAAGAATTACTTGTAGAGGAAGCGCTTGATGCTCATCTTTGGGGTCTTCTCGAACGGCTGGTCCACGATCTCGACCTTGG
>CAKUSF010000190.1 GCA_934678915.1 uncultured Bacteroidales bacterium | reverse complement strand
GAGAGGACGATGCCGAGGACAGCGACTAAGACTCCAAGCCATTGGATCAGGGAGAGGTGCTCACGGCCTATGACTTCTGCTACCAGGGCGGTGGCGACGCACATCATTGCGAGGAACACACTGGACTTGCCGACGCCTAACTTCTTGATGGCCATTGCCCAAAGGGAGAACGCAAGGCTGGAGCAGAGGACAGCTAGGCAGAGAATCGGCTCAAGGACTTCCCATGAAAGGAGTTTGGAGTCAAAATCCTCAATACCTTTTGTCAAGAAAAACGGCAGGAAGTACAGTGAACCGATAAGGAACTGGTACATAACAATGACCTGCGGCTTGTAGCCATCTGCCAGAAGTTTCGTCAGCGAGGCGTGGCCAACTTCGGAGAACACAGCGATCATCAGAAGAATGACACCGAGGACGAAGTTCTGCGGAACGCCCTCATTGCCACCTTGTTTTAGAAGGACAAGGCAGATTCCACCCAATGTCACAGCGATGCCGAAGCCGTTCAGGAGCGAGATACGCTCTTTGAAGAAAAGGGCACCAGCCCCAACCGAGAAGATCGGCACGGAGGCGATGATCATGGCGCTGATGGTCGGTGATCCTGTCTCCTTGATGCCGTAGGTCTCGCAAAGGAAATAGATAAGCGGCTCGAACAGAGCGAGAAACGCAAACTTAACAAGATCCTTGCGGGCTATGAAACGGAAGGCTTTTGTGAATATGTTGAAAAGCAGGAGGATGACTCCCGCGACAAAGATCCTAATAGGGACGAAATAGAAAATCGGAACTCCCTGAGCGATAAGTCTGTCGCTCCAGATGTAGGACATTCCCCAAAGCACAATGGCAAAGACAGACAGCAGATAGACTACCGCCTTGTTGTCGCATATACTTTTAGTAGCACTCATACAGAACTAAAAAAATCAAATTATCTTTCAGATTTACAAAGATAATCAAATTTTTCTTTCAGAAAGAAATAATATTCAGATATTCACTATCATTTTAACAGTCTCAAAGAAATGCGCTTGCGGTCAAGATCGACATCGAGGACGCTGACGCGGACCTTCTGGTGAAGTTTGACCTTCTGGCCACGCATCTGAGAGACATGAATGAGGCCGTTCTCATGGATGCCAATGTCCACAAAGGCTCCGAAGGCGGTCACGTTGGTGACAATTCCTGGCAATTCCATGCCCGGTTTCAGGTCATCAATCTCGTGGATGTCATCAGCGAAACTGAACTCCTGCGCGCTCTGGCGAGGGTCACGTCCAGGCTTTGCCAATTCTTTAAGAATATCATTGATCGTAGGAAGGCCAAACTCTCCCTCAACATAAGCTGACGGATCTATCTTCCTTATCAAAGCCACATTGCCAAGCAGTTCCTTGGTGCTGACACCCAGATTGGAAGCCATCCTGTCAACGATGTGATAGCATTCTGGATGAACGGCTGAATTGTCAAGCGGATTCTCCGCGTTCTGAATCCGCAGGAAGCCGGCGCACTGCTCGAAAGCCTTCGGGCCAAGCTTCGGCACCTTGCGCAATTGCGAGCGGGAAGCGAATCCACCGATCGAAGTACGATAGTCCACGATGTTAGAGGCCAAGGCCGGACCAATTCCCGAAACATAACTCAAAAGATAAGGGCTGGCGGTGTTGAGATTCACACCGACACTATTCACGCAGATGATCACAGTGTTGTCCAGTTTCTCCCGCAGCAGATTCTGATCCACATCGTGTTGGTACTGCCCCACGCCCAATGACTTAGGGTCAATCTTGACCAACTCGGACAGCGGATCCATCAGGCGGCGGCCAATCGACACCGCTCCACGGACAGTCACGTCCTCATCAGGAAATTCCTGCCTCGCGACCTCGGAGGCTGAATATATCGACGCTCCGTCCTCGCTGACAGTGAAGACCTTGACATTCTCCGGAATGCCGACACGCTTGATGAAATCCTCGGTCTCGCGAGAGGCAGTGCCGTTACCGATGGCGATGACCTCGATGGAATATTCATCAATCATCGCGGCGACGGCCATTATCGACTTGATCTTCTCGCTCTGAGGAGGATGCGGGAATATTATCTCGTGGTGCAGGAGGTTGCCTTGCTCGTCCAGACAGACGATCTTGCAGCCATTGCGGAAGCCAGGATCGATTGCCATAGTCCTTTTCTGGCCGACCGGGGCAGAAAGCAAAAGCTGAGTGAGGTTCTCTCCAAAAACATTAATCGACTCTATGTCTGCCTTTTCCTTGGCCTCCTTAACAATCTCATTAGTCAGTGACGGTTCAAGCAATCTTTTGTAGGCATCATCGACAGCCAGACGGATCTGCTCCGCAAGCTTGGCTCCCGGATAGCGGTGCTCTTGGCAGAAATCGTAGTAGATCTTGTTTCCGCACTTCTCAGGATCGGCATCTAGGCCAATCGACAGAAATCCTTCCTTCTCAGCTCGAAGGATTGCCAGCAGATTGTGCGATGGAATCCTCTGCAGTGGCATGGAGAAATTGAAATATGTCCTGTACTTCGAAGCCTCGGCATTGTCCGAAGCTGCCTTGGTGGCCTTAGACTCAATCCTGCGGGTTCTGAATATGTGTCTGAGGTTCTCGCGTACTGTCTGCGACTCGGAAAGACGCTCAGCGATGATGTCACGTGCTCCGGCAAGAGCCTCCTCAACGGAGCCGACCTTGTCACCGACATATTTCCGTGCCTCGGCCTCCGGATCGGCCACCTCAACCTTCCACATCTTGTC
>CAKUSF010000189.1 GCA_934678915.1 uncultured Bacteroidales bacterium | reverse complement strand
CTTGCTTCTTTCGAGAACCAGTCCGGCATGAAATCAGTTGTCGAGGTTCTGCCCCTCCGCTGTTTCTACAAAGCCGAAGAGTACCACCAGAACTACCTCGACAAGAATCCCGGTGGCTACTGCCACTTGTCTCCCGCCATCTTCGAGCTCGCCCTGAAGAGCTCTCATGAGTAAGTTTGGGCGAATTGGTACACAGTCCCCTGTCAAAAGAACCATCTTGCCTACATTATTGAGTTTATTCCAAAACAGCGGTCTCGACCGATGCCTCACCAATGAAGGCTCTGAGTAGACTTTCGAGAGATGTTGTCCCTTTATCAAATGCGAACCAGATAAAGGAAGCGCCTTCTGGATGGTACATTTTTCCGGTATATTCCTTAAAATGAGCTGCAACGAAATCTATAATGTCAACGGACGGCGTGACGCGGAAGAAGTCGTATCTGGAGTTGTAGACTTTAAGAAGATCAGCGCGGAACATGTTATGGATGCGTTTCTTGGTCCGGGCGTCATCTGCATTTGAGACATAGGACGCAAGCACAAACAGGAAGTTTATGTTGTAGGACTGAAGAACGAGTGAGTCGCGGTCGAACGGACGATTAGGGAAATGCGCGTTTCCACGAATGAGCTGATTGCTTTCGCAAAGCCGATCCTCAGTGTAGCATGCGTGTCCGTCAGCCAGATCATCGGACCTTACGTACCCACGGACAAAAAAGTTCGGAGTCGGATTGTATCCCTCGGTCAACGGATCACGATAGCGTACATCATCAATAATCTTGCTTTCCTTCTCATCGCGGTCGCAAGGGGGAGTGTTGAAGATGTTGATGTTGAGTTGGATGATGTTCTTGGCGTAAGTGAACTGTTTGTAGATGGACTTGTCTTCCAGCTCTGAACCATAGAAATAGTATTTGCTGTCACCGATGAAATAGATCTGACTGTCATCCACAAGTGACTTGTCCTTATAAATATGATCGATCTCCTTGCCGTCCTCATTATTCTTGAGGTCTGCGAATATGTCGTCGCTTATCAGCTTGTCAACCATGTCCTCAAACACCCTGTCGAACTTGCCGGCAAGCAGAGCCTCCTCGCGGCTTTTTCCCAAACGGACGGATTCGGACTTCTCAAAGAAAACATAGAGAAGCCTCCAGAGTTTAACCATCTCATCCTTAAAGTACTTGCGGCGGATGGAACGCAGCAGACGCGTTCCCCTTCCGGATTCAATCATCGCGTCGATCTTTGATGGTCTGATCAGCTCATAATTGAGATTGGCTCTGACCGGAAAGAAGTAACGCGAGCGAAGATATTCAAGGACAGAGTAGAAGATTATGATCAGCTCCTCATCATAGTTGATTGATTTGTCACGGTTACGGAACTCGGCATAGAATGGCTCTCCATTCTGGATTACAGGCTGTACCTTGCTGATTGTCTTGCCCCAATGGGTCTTGTTGTTGCCGCTTGAGTTGATGATCGAGATGAAAGTGAATAAGCCTGCGTGCCGCTTGTGAAAGTCAAGCAAGGCAAGGACCGTGTCCAGAAGAGTTTGGGAGTCAAAGCCTTTATCTGAATTTACTCCGCGGATCTCAGAACGTCGTATGATCTCACTGTCAGGGTGGCGCTCGGAATATTTGTCGATGGCTCTGTAAATCCATGCCGAAAGCCCGAACAAAACCCGATCCAGCCCGTCTGCTTTCAGAGGATTATGCTCAGAAGTTATTTCAACCACATCGTTTATGGCATACTTGCCGAAAGCTATTTTCAAGACTCCCTGCCCAGTCTCTTCCTCGCGATCTCCCTTAAAGAGAAATACTTTCGGAAGAATGAATATCACATCATCGATTTTTGAGGAATATATGTACCCGACGAAAGGAACAACGGCTTCGCGTCCGTCTCTTGACGCATAGACGTAAGACTCAAGACCGAAGCTGTCCAGCAATTCCAGACTGTAGGGTTGTCCTTCGAATAATATTCTCATCGGTGTGGTGGTGGGATTACGCTTCCTCTACGTTGAGATATTCCATAAAACCTTGGAGCTTTTTGTTTGTGGTCTCGTTGGTTGGGAATAGGCTGTTGAATGTGAATTCCGCGTCATTGTCGCTCTTGTCCTTGAAAAAGGATCCACATTTTTCATATTCCTTGCAGACCTCGCTCCAAAGGTAGAACATCACTTTGCTCTTGAATTCATCCACTCCGATGTCACTCTTGATGAAGAAGTTGCCCATCTGCTTGTCTTCGGAATCCGAGAGGGTGTGAATACGCTCGTTGGCATTGACAAGGAACGATGCCCATTTGTACCGTTTCTCGCCGATCGTGATGACAAACTGGGATTCAGGGTTCGCAGGATCAACCGGAACATATTCCCATTCCCACCGCCTCTTGAAAGCGCTGTCCATCGGGAACAGCGACTGGTCCGAGGTGTTCATCGTCGCGAGGATGTGGAAGTTTCCCGGCAGTTTGATCTCTCCGTTGTTTATTCCCTCATTCTCTGTGCCGAGAGCCTTTGCGGATTCAAGATAGCATCGAAGATCAGTGTCCGCCTTGACAGGGTACTCTGACTCACCGGACTCACTGCGGTCAAGCAGCTGGAAAAGGTCTCCGAAGATCTGGGCACAGTTACCCCTGTTGATCTCCTCGATGACAAGGTACACCTGCTCGTCAGGATTCTGCCAAGCTGCCACATAGGCATTTGTGAAAGTCTGAGGTACAAATGAATATGTGAGTTCCCCTTTGTCATTATCCTTGACAGGTTTATATGCCCCGACAAAAGAAGCGTAGTCGTAGTCAGGATGGAACGTTGTACGGAA
>CAKUSF010000188.1 GCA_934678915.1 uncultured Bacteroidales bacterium | reverse complement strand
AAACTGTTGTGAATCCACCCCAGCTTGTACGTCACCAATGTGCCCTTGCTGCCTTTCACCACATCAAGAACAGTGAATATCCTGCTGTAGTTCCCCTCCGCCCTGACATACACAAGGCTCTCCAAAGGAATCCGCAGAAGGCTGGCCGTAGTCTCTATGACAAGATATTTCCCCATCAATTTCAGATGTTTCGTCCACGAATGTACAGATTATTTCCAAATAATGCCCCAATCTCCCCGACAAATGTACGAAATCACAGAATACCGTACGAAACGCTTGCCGCCTTACGAGATCCCTTGCAGATCCAGTTTGTAGATGATGTCCTTGTCAATGCGCTCGTTTTGGAGAAACATCAGCATATAGATTGGGCAATACGTGACAGGACCTTTCACGGAAAGGTTGTCATTGCAGAAGACCATCTCGCTTTCTATTTCATAGTTAGGAACTTTCAGAACATTGTCCATAGCGCTGTGACGCTCGTAGTTTTTGCCGGATTTGATTTCAATCGGAAGTATCTTTTCCTTGTAGGTTATGACAAAATCCAGTTCTCCTTGCTTCTTGTTGTTGAAGTAAGCCAGGGAGAAGCCGTGTGCTGTCAATTCCTGCGCGGCGGCATTCTCGAATATCCCACCATAGTTGACATTCGTCTCGCTGCGAAGAAGTTTCAGCTGCAATCCGTCTGAATATTGGCAGGCGAGGAGGCCGACATCGTTGAGGAACAATTTGAAAAGATTTCTCTGCTCGGCCAGTTTCAAAGGATATTTTGGCTCCTCCACGTTGCATGTCGGCAGGGCGACACCTGCGTTCTTGAGCCACAGAAAACTGTTGCGGTACCGATTGAACTTGAAATTCTCATTGAGATTCTTGAGAATGAAGCGTTTGTTCTTCGAGTTAAGCTCCGAAGGAATCAAATCGAAGATGTCGTTCAGGTACAGTTTATCCTCGGGATCATATTTGGCGATGTCCTTCTTGTAAAGTTTGATGATGGCCTTCTGCTCCTCTTCCACCAGACGCAGATTGTTGGTGTCAATATATTTGGAGACCGCGGCAGGCATTCCACCGACCACCAGATAAAGTTGGAACACCTTCATCATCCTTTCGTGCACTATCCTGTCAATCGGAGCCCTGTTGCTGAAATTATCCTCAAGCGTGTCAATGATAGTCTGGGCAACCCCTACAGCAAGAGCAAATTCCTCAAAATCCAACGGATACATATCGAATATGTCCATATAGCCGACCGGCTCGCTCCGAAGATCCTTCAACTCGACACCAAGAAGCGATCCGCTCAGAGCATATCTGTAGCTTCCTTCTTCAACCAAGAATTTTATTAGAGTGACGATTTCTGGATATTCCTGAACTTCGTCGAAGAAGATTAGTGTCTTGCCAGGAATCATTTTCGTCTTGGTGAGCGCTGAAATCCTGAATATCATCTCTTTGGCATCCACCGCACCGTCAAGAAAACCAATGGCGTTTTGGCTTTCGACAAAATTGATCTCCACGGTGCTGTCGAAATTTTCCGCTCCGAACCGCCTTATGGCGAATGTTTTTCCCGTCTGTCTTGCTCCAGTGAGAAGCAACGCCTTGTTATGACTCTTGTAAAAATTGTCTATCTTACTATCAATCTTTCTATCAATCTTTCGCTTAATCATACCATTGTCCGTTTTTCCAAGGCGAAAATACGTATTTTTGTCCGCTTTTCCAAGGCGGGATGATGCGTTTTTGTCCGATTATTCTACTTTTTCGAGAGCAGCAAAAGTAGACTATTACACTGACGGTGTTATGATCAGTCTCCAGTCACCGTTGCTGGCGGAACGCTGGATGTACCCTTTGGAAACAAGTTGCCTGATGTGCTTGTTGACTGCTGCGACATTCACCCCTGTCTCTTCTGACAATCTCGCAATGGTTATGTCTGGACTTGCATACATCAGATTGAGAATCTTGCTGGTGGTGTTTGTCCGGAATGTAACCCGTTCACCGTCAAACCACCAAACATTGTCACCTCGTTCAGTAAGGAAGCGAATATTGAATGACACCTCCTCCACAAACAGGTTTGTGAAGTAAGTGAGAAACTGCTGTATGCTTCGCTTTGACGCGTGTGCTCCCAATGATGGAGTGGCTCCCACGGTCAGGTCTGTCTTGTGAAGAGCCTCAAGATATTCATTTTTCTTTCTGCTTCTCACAACAATCATAGGATAGCCATGCCGCGAGAGGATGTAGTTGAACATCATTCTTGCCATGCGCCCGTTGCCGTCCTCGAAAGGGTGAATACGAATGTAGCGATAGTGGAATATGGCAGCAAGTTCGATAGGTGTGAACTTGCCTGAGTGTTCCTCCTCGTTGTACCAATTAACCAGATCTGTCATCAATGCGGGTGTTTCTTCCGGTGACGCATATTCAAAACGGTCTCCGTAACGTGTGATGACACTGTTTGGGCGTGTCTTGTATTGGCCGGCGTGAATGACATAACTACTGGTCTGCCCACCGGGTAGATTGCGGTGTACAGTGTAGTCGTCACGCAGGAGAGTCTTGTGCAAAGTCCGTATGAAGTTCTGTGTGAGTGGGATGTCTTTGAGTCCGGCCTCTTCGGCCATCATTTTCAGGCCGACATTGCTGGCGGTCATTTCCTGCACGTCCTTGACTTCCGCTTCTCCGACTACCTTCCCGAATAGGAGCAAGATCTCAGTCTGCCCATACGTGAGTGTGTTACCCTCTATATGGTTGCTGTTATAGTTAAAGTCAATTGTGAACCTCCGGCTCAGCAATTCCCTGTCCCTGTCGGAAAGAGGTTGCAGGGCATTCCAACGGTTCATTATCGCATCTACTTTGTCCATGTCATAGTTGCCTTTGATTTGCAAAATATC
>CAKUSF010000187.1 GCA_934678915.1 uncultured Bacteroidales bacterium | reverse complement strand
TTCGACGAGACCGGTGAGAAGCTCCGTCAGGTCGGACACGAGTTCGGAGCCGTCACAGGCCGTCCTCGCCGCTGCGGTTGGCTGGATCTCGTAGCGTTGAAGTACACCGTGATGATCGACGGCGTGACCGACCTCATCATGATGAAGTCAGACTGTCTGGACGATTTCGAGACGATCAAGGTCTGCACCTCCTACAAGGTGAACGGCAAGGAGACCGACCAGGTTCCGTTCGACATCGCCGCCGAAATCGAGCCGGTTTACACCGAATTCCCGGGCTGGAGGAAAGACCTCACCGGAATCCGTCAGGAGAGTGAGCTTCCGCAGGAATTCAAGAACTACATCAAGTTCATGGAAGATTATCTCGGCGTGCCGATCAGCATAATCTCCCTCGGCCCTGACCGCGAGGCGACCATCGAACGCTAAGACAAAGATAATACAGCATAAAAGGCTGACTCTGAAAAGCGAGTCAGCCTTTTAATTTGTTCTGCACCATTTGCTAGACACTGAGGCCTACAGAGACAAGGCTATCCCTGCGGAGCCATATTGCCAATCAGGCCAATAGTTTTTGTCCATCAACGGCATCGGGCAGTACTTCACAAACAAAGTGATGTCCCTTATGTTCAATTGATACATCAAGTCCACTGTGAAAGCATTGCAGTGGACTTTTTTATATTTGTCTTTCTGCTTCTCTCCATCTATCGAGTACTTGTTGACAATCGAGCTGTACGCGTTAAAGTTCAGCACAGGGCCTAGGGTGAAGCCCCAACCTCTTCCAAAGGCACAGCTGTAATAGAGCGGAAGCATTACACTTGCTATCCTCAATTTAGAGATTTTAGGATCAGACTTTTCTGGATAAGGCATGATAAGAATCCTTCCGGAATCATCCTTGACCATGGCCGAACGTCCCGACATTGAGAAATTCTTCCAATCCACACCTACTCCCCATGACAAGGTGCTCATCCTGCTCAAACGATAAGAATCTGCCTCTAGGAGAGCGAACAATTCATAAGAGTTTTGTACACTGAAATCATACGGAGCGGAGCCATTTGTCTTAAGAATGGCAAATCCCAAATTTGGAAGATCCACCCAATTTCTGTCATACGTTCTGCTACGTTTCTTGATCTTACTATAGAACGGAATATCAAAATCCAAAAAGTGCCCTTCCCTAACAGTCAGACCATCATCTTCCACCACTTTGACATGATTCTGAACCTTACAACAATCCACATCCACAGAGTCTACAATGTTCTGGGCATCAAGAGTCATTGTTCCAACCAAAACGGCAGCAGCCGCAAATAATATCTTTTTCATCGTCTTCTAAAATTATCTGTGTTTGAATATCACCTTCAAATCTTCCACTGTGGCGGAGCCTTCCATGTAAACCACAGTCACATAGTCTCGGCCATTGTTTCTTTTCACCTGATAGCCAACATATTTGTTCTTGGAACCCAGCTGTGGAAATTTCAACAAGGCATAGATTAACCGCCCGCCTGCGGATTCCAACTCCTTGTCATCCGCAATCATCGCATCATCCTGAATCCAGGCGGACACTTTGGCTATCTGTTTGTCATTCGCCACAAAGCGCACACTCCGGAAATAGTCTAAATTGTAAGGGCTCAGCTTCTTACCACTGACAACGGACTCTGTCACTAAAGACATGTTGACCAACTTACCTTTGAACAAGCTGTCAATTTGAAGTCCTTTCTGAGCATGTGCCGGAAGCAGGACCAGCAGGCACAGTGCCACTATCAAAAATACTTTTCGTCTCATCATTTTCCGAATATTTCATTTAACTGTTCATCCACATCCGTTCCACCGGAGAAAAGGTCGGCAAGGATGCCGTCGACGTCGTTCATTACAACCTCCTTGTCTGTCACCTTCTGCCCTCCGACATACGAGACGCAGACGTTTTCCTTATTATAGACATTCACCCCAATAGTTATGAATATACCGGCGCACACGGCGGCCACAGCGACCCGAAGCCATGCTGAGCCATGCCTGCGGATGCCTTTTCGGGAATATTCCTTCGCATCCCTCTGTGAAAGGGACTTGCCGACGGCGAAGTAGCCCATCACGGCACGCGCTTCGTCATATTCAGAGGCCTGTCCTTCCGGAGAGGTGAGGAAAGCCTTGAGTCTCAGTTCCTCGGCTTCGGAAAGGGTTCCCTCGAAATACCTGTCGATATATTCATTGATCCTATTCATCTTCATTTCTGAATTTGTCCCTTAAAATTTTTCTTGCCCTTGAGACATGCATCCGGACCGCAGCCTGCTGCATTCCAAGGTCTTTTGCTATGCGCTCGAAGGACTGACCTTCATATTCGTGCTTTCTGACGATAACCCTCTGAAGATCGGTCAACTCGCTATCGACCGACGCTTCGACTTTCCGGAAAAGCCGTTCCTTTTCCATAGCGTCGCCGCCCTCATCCTCAACCTGACGCCCTTCGAGACTCACCGTTTGCCTCCCGCTCGCTTTCCTATGTTCGTCGATCTCAAGGTTTCTGCCGGTCCTTGACAGCAGTCCTATCGCCTCTTTCACGCTTCCGATCTTATATTTCCTTCCCCAAAGCCTGCAGAAGGCGTCTTGCAGAACGTCTTCCGATTTCCATCGGCCCCTCAGGGCCAGGAACGCTTCTGTGAGAAAGTCATCGATCATCGTTTGAACTTTTCACTAATATAAACGAAAAGGTCGGGATATTGTAACATTGTTCCGGTTGATTTTTTCATATTCATCATGAGAACATCGCTTCGACAAGCTCAGCGACCAATGGACACCTAAATAGTAAGACAAGTCAGCGGAGACTAATTCCAAAATTTTGGTCCACCGTGCAAAATTTTGGAATTAGTCTCCGCTGACTGATACACATCTT
>CAKUSF010000186.1 GCA_934678915.1 uncultured Bacteroidales bacterium | reverse complement strand
TTCTCACAAATAGCCGACATTCCAGACAGTTTCCTCGCCATAGACGGTATTGAGACAGGTTACGGAGCAAGAATCCCGCTTTGGCTGTTCGGTTTTTTGTATTAGAGAAGACTTCTTCATATAACGCCATACTGAACTGCCGCCAAGACTAGCGATCGTTCAGAATACTTTGCCGTAGAACTTACGTCGTTCAACGTCGAAGATTCAAACCTTCAGCCCCCCAGAGCGGTTCTGGTGACTCTTCCACGACAAAGGTAATTCAGCCAACTGCCATTTTGCGGCAGTGGCGAGCCATCGGGCGCGAAAGTCTGAATATTCACAAAAACACTTCACATACTCATTTGCTCAAATGCACGGAAGAACTTTGCCACCGCTTCCTCCTTTTTTGACAAAAAAGATTAACTTTGTAATTATCAGCCCTGACGGCATGAAACCTGGGCTGGCGAATACAAAAAAAACAGACAGGAGGAGATTTTTATGTTATATCCGATCGGAATACAGAGCTTTTCCAACATCCGCGAGAGAGGATTCGCCTATGTTGACAAGACGAGGTTGGTCTATCAGCTTGCCTCAACGGGAAAATACTATTTCTTGAGTCGGCCACGCCGGTTTGGGAAGAGTCTGCTGGTGTCAACGCTGGAGGCTTACTTCAGCGGACAAAAAGAACTTTTCAAAGAATTGGACATCGAATCTCTTGAAAAGGACTGGACTGAATACCCTGTACTCCACTTGGACTTCACGGGAAGCGGATACACCTCGACATCCGATCTTGACGCGAACCTTGATCATTCGTTGCATAAATGGGAAGAACGATATGGAATCAACAATGGATCCAAGGATTTCCCGACCCGATTCAAGACTGTCATTGAAAAGGCGTACGAAAAAACGGGCAAAAGCGTTGTTATCCTTATCGATGAATATGAGAAACCGATCATTGACAATCTCGACAATCCGGAACTGATGGAATCTTTCCGGAGGGAACTTCATGGGCTTTACAGCGTGATGAAAGGCGAGGACAGCATGATCAGGTTCGCATTTCTGACCGGAGTGACAAAACTCGGCAAGATGAGCATATTCAGTGGGCTGAACAACCTAAATGACATCTCGATGGACAATCGCTACGCAGACATTTGCGGAATCTCCGAAGCTGAACTCCGAAGCAATTTCAGCGAGAGTGTCGCGGAACTGGCCGATGCGAACGATATGGAAATAGAGGAATGCTATCGCGAGTTGGCAAAAATGTACGATGGCTATCATTTTCACCCTAATGCTGCTGGTATCTATAATCCTTTCAGCCTGTTAAACACATTCTACGCTCAAGAATTCAGAAATTATTGGTACGAGACCGGCACTCCGTCTTTCCTTGTCCGTTACCTAAAGCAAGGCAACTACAATCTGGATAATATTTCCAAGAATGACGTTCCGATAGAGACCCTGACCGGTGCGAACTACAAAAGCCCAGCTCCAATAACCCTGATGTACCAAACCGGCTACTTGACAATCAAGCATTACGACAAGCGCTTCAACACCTACAATCTCGACTACCCGAACGAAGAGGTGAAAAGCGGCTTCCTCAATTCTCTCAGCCAACTTTTCGCGCCAGCCTTGATTCAAGGTGAACTCTCTGTCTATCAGTTCATCCGTGACATAGAGAAAGGTGACACGCAAAGTTTCATGAATCGCTTCACCACCTTCCTATCGAGCAATGATTATGAGATTCAAGGCGACCTTGAGCTCTATTTCCAGAATGTGATGTCCGTGATGCTCAAGATGATGGGGCTCTACGTCAAGACTGAATATCACACCTCGAACGGAAGGATTGACATCGTCTTCGACACCGACCGCTTTGTCTATATCATCGAGTTGAAACGCGACCAATCACCGGAAATCGCCCTTCGACAAATTGAGGAGAAAGGCTACGACAAACCTTTCCTGAACTCCGGCAAACAGATAATCCAGCTCGGAATCAACTTCTCCTCCGCAACCCGCACCGTTGACGGTTGGGCCGTGGCTTGATCTTCTGGTCGCAATATCTCCGGTATAAACCTCTTTGGCCGAACATAATGGCCGAGTGAGGATGAATTGTCCGGCAGGAATGGTGTCCGGCCGGACAAATGGATGAATCTTACACTTCTTGTTCATCCTTACTCGTGACAACGAACGCCCTGATGCTGCCGTCAGTTATTCTGATGTCAGAACACTCTGTGGCACTAACTAGCATTAAGCTTCGGAATAATTCCCGATTTCAATGGGTAAAAACACGGAAAAAGTCCCGATTTCACCCCTCTAAAACTCGGAATAATTCCCGATAGCATTTGTTATTCAATTGATTTATTGTATATTCGCGGATATATTTGTACAAACTGCATGCTATACAGAAAATTCGCATCACATCTGGAAGAATTTCTCCGGAACGAACCTCATAAGATAATGCTTGTCAACGGTGCCAGGCAGATAGGCAAATCGTACCTGATAAGGTATGTGTGCAACAAACTTTTCAAGAATTATGTGGAGATAAACCTGAAGGCGGACAAGGAAGGGTCCGGAATATTCGCGTCTGTCCGCAGCATAGAGGAGTTTTTCCTGCAATTGGGCGCGATTGCTGGGAACAAATTAGGCAGCCGGGACAACACGATTGTCTTTCTTGATGAGATTCAAAGTTATCCGCACTTGATGACAATGCTCAAATTCCTGAACGAAGACGGCAGATACAGGTACATAGCCAGCGGTTCGGAATTAGGCGTGGCATTGGCGCAAACCCCATCCGTACCTATCGGCAGCATAGCCATAGAACAGATGTATCCGCTGGACTTTGAGGAATTTCTTCTGGCGATGGGATGCGGTCAGGACACAATTGACGGGATACGGGAATATTTCAA
>CAKUSF010000185.1 GCA_934678915.1 uncultured Bacteroidales bacterium | reverse complement strand
TCACTTTCCAGTCCAAGGTGTTCACGCCTTCTTTCACGGAAAAGCTCATGCCTACCTTCACGACTTCCTTTCCCTTCATCTTGAAAGCGTCAGCGTAGTGTTTCGCCTCTATCTGATTCAGAGCATCTTCCGCGCATCCACCAAACTTCAGTTCCATCACATAGACTGTGTCCGAGGTCTCCAATGTGATGTCAATCCGACCGTTGGCCGTGTGCTGTTCCACTTGTATGTTGTAGTCTGTCAGCAATGCGAATATGATGTAGAGCATCTGTTGGTAATGCCCTTCGAAGTGGGTGTTGTCGCAATATGGCACGGTCTCCAAAAAGTCGCTCAAAAGCCGCATGGCTCCATCCGCGTCCTTGTCATTGAGACAAGCTGAAATGTCAGCAATGATAACCCTTCCCGTGTCCACCTCCGAGTCCAGATAGCCCGGCAGGAGACTGTCAAACAGCCCCACCCTGATCTCATTGTTCGGAATGTCTAGAGTATAGACATCAAGCCTTTTGTCATAGTCTTTGATGGTGAGGTAGCCGCTTTGATAAAGCAACGGGACCAACGAGGTCATACTCTCAGTCGCCACATCGAAAGTGGCCTTCTTCGCCCTGACTTTTCCCAGTTGTGACGGCTTCACACCAAATTCTCTCATCTTGTGGATGAGGTAGGTAGGAGTGCCGGAACCGAACCAGTAGGAGTCAACTTTCCGTTTGGCGAAACAATTAAGCAGACTATAAGGATTGAACACATCAGGCGAAGGCCAGCAGAAATGATAGCCGTCATAGTTGTCCTTCAATTCCTCTATGGTTTTTTCCTTGCTGAAACCTAATTCATGAGATAGATCCTCTATGTCTGCGTCCATTCGGCCAAGCAATTCTTCTTCGGTGATCCCGCAGATGCCGGCATAAGGCTCATCCATGCTAACATTAGAGATGTTGTTCAGCTCGCTGAATATGCTAAGCTGCGAAAACTTGGTGATTCCCGTCAGGAAAACGAAGCGGAGCATCGGCTCGCAATCCTTAAGGGGAGAGTAGAAGTTGCGCATCGTGTTCCGCAAGACATCAAGGGTTTTCCTTTCGTGGGCCACGTCAAGCAAAGGTGCGTCATATTCATCGATTAGTACGACAACCTGTCGGCCGGTCTTCTTGTGTACGGTCTTTATCAAGTTGAAGAGCCGAACGTTCGGGTCGGGGGAGTCGCATTCGACACCGAAACGAGTCTCATTGTCGTTCAGTATAAAAAGCAGATAGCGCTCCAGTTGGTCTTTCTCCATGTGCTTGCCTCCGGCCAGGCTGAAGTGCAGCACAGGATACGCCTCCCACTCCGTCTCTAGATTCTCAATGGCAAGCCCCTTGAAGAGTTCCTTCCTTCCCTCGAAGTAACTCCGGATTGTTGACACCAGCAGCGACTTGCCGAATCGGCGCGGACGACTCAGAAAGAAAAACTTCCCGTCTGCGTGCGCCAAGTGATAGACGTACTCAGTCTTGTCGATGTAGAGGTTGTCGAGCCTACGGATTTCCTCAAAAGTCTGTATCCCGATAGGATATAATTTCCTTGCCATAACCGTCACCTTTTGATTACTTTCGTAAAAATATAACAAATAATTGAATCCGTCAAATTCTACTCCCGCTGCAGGGTCCACGGCAGAATCCGCTGTATTGTTCGTAATGGCAAGCATTTGTGAATTTGGCAAAGAAAATCGCGGTGGCATTCTTTGGTAAGAGTGTTTTGTTTTTTACCTGATCAAAACAACTTCCAAGTGTGGCTCTTGATGCGAATATATTATGTTGTATTTTGTAAAATACATTTATGCCATATTTGTGTATTTTGCAAAATACATATACCTTTGCTTGTGATCAAGATTTTGAGAAATGGAAAAGTTATTCAAACGGCATGATGAAGAGATTGCTGCGGCTCCTATGTCAATGATTAGAAGCATGATGAATGTGATAGACTGGTCTTCGAGACTCCTTATCATAAAGGGTGCTAAAGGGGTGGGAAAATCCACTCTGATGCAGCAATACATCAAACGAAATTATCAGGCAGGGGATCGCAGTGTTCTGTATTGCAGTGCAGATTCCTCGTATTTTTCCACACATACACTTCTGGATACTGCGGACCGGTTCGTTATGCTTGGCGGACGGCATCTGTTCATTGATGAAGTCCACAAATACCGAGGATGGAGTCGTGAAATCAAAGAAATATATGACAGTCACAAGAACCTTAGAATAGTCCTGAGTGGATCTTCGCTGCTTCAACTAAATGATGGAGATGCTGATCTTTCACGAAGGATGATCCCCTATGTAATGCCAGGTCTTTCCTTTAGAGAGTACTTGCGTTTCGACCAAGGTGTGGAAATAGAACCAATCTCTTTGAATGATCTTCTTGACACATCTGGGGAGTATTGTGCGGTGGTAAAGGATAAATGTCTGCCGGTCAAGTCTTTCAAGGAATATTTGCAGGGTGGTTTCTATCCGTTTTATTTCGAAAACCGCAGGACGTATCCGGTTCAGGTCGAGAATGTCGTGAATTATATTGTCGACTATGAATTGCCGGCATTCAGAAATATTGAAGTGGGCAACACTCGTAAGCTTAAGGCACTGCTTCGCATTTTGGCACAGATGGTTCCGTACGAGATAGATATATCCAAACTTTCCAGGGCGACATCAATGGAGCGCCCTACAATTATGAAATACTTGAAGAATATGGAAGAAGCAAAGTTGATTTGCCGCCTGTTTCAGAATCTGGATACGATTTCTGACTTGCAGAAACCGGACAAGATTTTGCTGGATAACCCGAATCTGCTTTATGTCTTGTCTGATATGAATCCAGAAATAGGAACAGTCCGCGAGTCGTTCTTCTGCAATCAGTTGATTTCAGCCGGGCATAGGGTTGAATATGGCGGCCTTAAGACGGGTGATTTCAAGATTGATGGAGA
>CAKUSF010000184.1 GCA_934678915.1 uncultured Bacteroidales bacterium | reverse complement strand
TTTAGGAAAGATGCGATTCTCAGACCGTTACGCCGGCAGATATTTCTACGATCACAAGGACAGCATAATGGAACTTGGAATATCACGCTTCGGAGAGAAGATGGATCTCAAGTTCATTTGGGACATTGCGGATGGCCGAAGTGACGACTGATTGTAGGCTTGCCACGTGCGTGAAATAGCTCTTTTTGCGCACAGCCTGACATTCGGTTCTCCTTCGTGCGTGAGGAGTCTGTTATCACTCACGGGATGTCAGTTCGATACTTTTCGTGAGTGAGAAACTCGATTTTACGCACAGAATGTTGGTTTGACACATTTCGTGAGTGAATATGTCCGTTTGGCGCACGGGATAAAGCAAGTTACTTGATCGCTTTGTAATATACTGGAGTATAGCCACCGTCTTCATTGAAGATCCCGATAAGATCGCGTAGGAGAATGTCGGGGCGGACCACACCGCTTTCCCAGAAATCGTTGCCGCCCTTGGCGTTGAGGCGCTTGTTGTCGTTCCAGACAATGTGTGCCAATGCTGCGTCTGTGCGGTCTTTGTCTGAGTGACTTCTGGCAGTTGCGTTCTCTTGAATATTCCGAAGGAAATCCTCAAACAGCGGGTTGACGGAAAGAAGTTGCTCCAACGTTCGGCACCAGCCGACATTCATCCAAAGATCAGCTTCCTTTGACAATGAATATGCCGCCTCGACTGAGATCTGGCTAGAGATTGAACTCCCGGCCTTGGCTCCGAGAATCTCTCCACCGGCATCCTTGAACAGAGTCGTGAGATAACTTTCCTGTCCAGGAACGAACCACTGGTCCTTGTACGGGATGTTGGCCAGAATCTTTCTTGGCTTTTGAGTCTTCATTTCTGTTTCATCGGACTCCTGTTCAGTCTCGCTGGCATTCAATCCACTTTTGCCAGACGCATCCTTTGCCCCCAGTCTGCCTTGGACTGAATCCCGCAAGGAGATGTAGTTCTTGGAAACGACATCCAGCACCGAGTCCGCAGCGGCCATATTTCCGGTCAATGCCCCAAATAGGCGAATGTAGGCAGCTCTGGCAAGAGGGTGGCGCTCCAGATGCTCATTAACGATGAAAGTCTTGATTCCCAGAGATTCTAGCTTTGAGAGAAACTGAGACTTGACTGGGGAGACTGAATACGTCAGGAGCAGATCCGGCTTCAATGCCATAATCTTCTCGTAGTCCGGACTTGCATCGTAGCCGATGTCTGCCACGGTCCCGTTGTCCAGGCCAGCGGCCACGGAGGAGTCACAGACATATTCACTGCCCGACACCCCGACAATCACCGAGTCCGCCCCAATGTCATCCAGAAATCCTATGTAGGAAGTGCTCATCACGATCAGCCGGTTCAGTGGCTTGCTGATTTCCAACGTGTCCCGGCTTCCGTCAAACGGCGAGACGGAGATCAATGAATATCCTCCCTCTGGAAGCTTCTCTATATTCATGAATAATGGCTCGCACTCATTCGATGCTGCCATTTCGCCACTGTTCCGCGCGCAGCCGCAGATGCTTGACGCAAGCACTGCCACTGATAAAATATATTCGTAGATTTTCATACCATCGCAAATTTAATGGATTTTTGCTATCTTCGAAGTCTGTTCCTTGGAATTTTGTTTGCTCAGCGTCAAGGTAGATGAAGTCTGAATATTCAGGCATCGGTTTTCTTGTGGCAGGCAAGTGAGGAACTGGGAGCATATTACAGATAATTTGTGACATTATGGGAAAATATAATTTTGACGAGATGACGCAAAGACGTGGCACTAACTGCGTCAAATGGGATGCCGAGAGCCCTGTGGGGCCGATTTCTGAGGATGTGATTCCGCTTTGGGTGGCGGACATGGACTTCAAGGTGGCTCCGGAGATTGTGGACGTGCTGAAAAAGCGTGTCAATCAGGAGATTTTCGGGTACACCCACGTGCCTGATTCCTACTACGATGCCGCCATCAACTGGTGGGAGCGTCGCAGGGGGTGGCACACGGAAAAGGACTGGTACCTTTACATTCCAGGAGTTGTGCCCGCGATGTCGGTGGTTGTCAAGGCTTTGACGCAGTACGAAATCGTAGGCAGCGAGGTGGTCGAGAAGCCGAACCGTGGTCGTGGACCTCACGGAGAGCTGCCAAAGATGATCATTCAAAGCCCGGCTTACAACTGCTTCTTCTCCACTGCGAAGAACAACCTGTGCGAGCTGTCGGTCAACAAGCTGATCTACGACACGGAAGGGGATCAAGCCACTTGGTACATTGATTTCGAGGACCTTGAGAGACGGGCCGCTGACCCGATGGCCAAGGTGCTTCTGTTCTGCAACCCTCACAACCCTTGCGGACGTGTCTGGCCTCGCGAGGATCTTGAGAGAGTTGCCGACATCTGCCGAAGGAATGGCGTGATCGTCATCAGTGACGAGATTCATTGCGAACTGGAAATGCCTGGCTATCACTTCACCCCGATGGCATCGCTCTCGCAGGCCTCCCAGGACAACACTGTCACGATGAACTCTCCGAGCAAGTCGTTCAACATCGCTGGCCTCGGAATCTCCAACATCATCACTAACAATCCGGACTGGAAGAAGATCATTGACAGAGTCATCAACATCAACGAGCTTTGCGATGTGAATCCTTTCGGAGTCCTAGCACTTCAGGCGGCCTACAACGAGGGCGAGCCGTGGCTGAAGGAACTCAATGAATATCTTTACGGCAACTATCGCACACTGCTCTCGTTCTTCGAGGAAAACCTTCCTGAGTTTCCCGTCAGCAAACTGGAGGGAACGTACCTCGTCTGGGTCGATGTCAGCGCTTTGAACATGTCAGCAAACGACATTGAGAACAGTCTGCTTCTCAATGAGAAAGTCTGGATCAATTCCGGAGTTATGTACGGCCTAGACGGCTTCATGCGCATCAACATCGCCTGCCCTCGCGCCCGTCTCCAGCAAGGCCTTGAGC
>CAKUSF010000183.1 GCA_934678915.1 uncultured Bacteroidales bacterium | reverse complement strand
TTTCCGTGCCCGGAGCAAAGGAATATCACATCGGCCTGTTCCACCGGAGCGTCAGCGCTGAACTTCAGGTCGGTCTCCCCCAACAAATCCTGATGCGCCGACCATACCGGCTCTCCGACGTGGCTTCCACTCTGCGCGAACACGACCTTTACGTTCGGATGATTGACCAAGATTCGTAAGAGCTCACCGGCCGTGTAGCCGGCTGCCCCTACGATTCCTACACGTATATACTCATTTATAATCATTTACAGTTCCTTTTCCAGTTGCTCGCCTTCGTCCTTGTGGGCGGTGTAGTAGACACGGAGAGGGGTGGATGTGACCTTGATGAAGCCTTTGGCGTCCTCGCTGGTCCAGCCTTTCTGCATCTCGCCATATTCACCGAACTTGGTCTTGACAAGGTCGCACGGAGAATCCACACCGACGGTGGAGAACGACCAAGGACGAAGCTCCATCGTCACCTTGCCGGTCACGTTCCTCTGGCTGCTCTCAAGCATCGCCTCGATGTCCCTCATCACAGGCTCAAGGTACTCGCTCTCATGCAGGAACATCCCGTACCAGTTGGCGACCTGATCCTTCCAGTACTGCTGCCACTTGCTGAGTGTGAACTTCTCCAAGAACTTATGGGCTGCGATTATCAGCATCGGAGCGGCGGCCTCGAAACCGACACGTCCCTTGATGCCGATGATCGTGTCCCCGACGTGCATGTCACGTCCGATGCCGTATGGAGCCGCGATGGACTCAATCTTCTGGATAGCAGCTACTTTGTCAGCGAATTTCTCTCCGTTCACCGCGGCGATCTCGCCCTTGTCGAACTCGATCTCGATGATCTCGGAGCCATTATTCGTGATCTGCTTCAGATAGGCCTCTTCCGGAAGTCCCTGAGTGGAATCCAAAATCTCGCCTCCGCAGATGGATGTGCCCCAAAGGCCGACGTTGTAGGAATATTTAAGTTTCTTGAAATCAGCCTTGAAGCCATGCTCATTGAGGTAATCCACCTCGAACTGGCGGGTAAGCGCCATGTCCCTTGTAAGAGTGATGATTTCGATTCCCGGAGCCATCACAAGGAACGTCATGTCAAAACGCACCTGATCGTTGCCAGCGCCCGTCGAACCGTGGGCGATGGCATCCGCGCCTATGGCCTTGGCATAACGGGCGATAGCCATGGCCTGGAATATCCTCTCGGAGGAAACCGAGATCGGGTACGTACCGTTCCTCAGCACGTTGCCGAAGATCATGTAACGGAGACTCTTGTCGTAATATTCCTTTGTCACATCAAGGGTGACATATTCCTTGGCACCCAGTTCGTAGGCATGCTTCTCATTGTCTTTCAGCTGCTCTTCGCTGAATCCGCCTGTGTTGGCGCAAGCTGCATAAACCTCATAGCCTTTTTCCTTGGCGAGATACATCACCGTGAATGATGTGTCAAGGCCGCCGCTGAAAGCGACCACTACCTTTTTCTTTTCCATATTCATTAATCCTTTTTGTTGTCGTTTTCCGCCTCGTCGATCTTACGGATGCGTTCGAGGACTTCCTGAGGAATCTTCGCCGGAAGGTGCTCCTCCGGATCGAAGAGCATCCCCGTGCAGATGCAATACTTTCTGTCAGTGCGCTTTAGCACATCAACATTAATGCAGCCTTCACAACCTTTCCAGAAAGCCTCATCGCTAGTCAACTCCGCGAAAGTCACCGGCTTGTAGCCCAACTGAGTGTTCATCGTCATCACAGCGGCACCGCTTGTGAGACTGAATATCTTTGCATGGGGCCAACGTGTACGCGCTAACGAAAAAGTCAAATCCTTAATCTTTTTTGCAAGGCCAAGACCACGGAAATCAGGATGCACAATGAGTCCGGAAGTCGTCACATACTGTTTGTGCTCCCAAGTCTCGATGTAACTAAAGCCAGCAAACCGCTTGCCTTTAAGTGCAATCACAGCCTTGGCCTCTTTGATTTTCTGTGCGACATACTCTGGCTTTCTCTTCGCGATGCCAGTGCCCCTAACCTTAGCCGCATCCTCTATGGTCTTTAGAATCTCATCGACGTAAATAAGGTGCTTATCCGAAGCGACCTCAACAGTCAATTCGTCCTGAGTCATTGTTTGAAAAGTTCGTTAAATAAACCTCTAATTTACCCTTTTGTTGCCAATACCTTTGAACAATTCTGAAAGGGAGCCAACAACGGAATCATGCGAAAAGCCTTCTCTAAGCACAAGGAGAATGGTGTCATCACCGGCAAGGGTGCCCATAACTTCAGAAAAATGATTCTCGTCAATGATTGAAGCTATCATCCCAGCATGGCCAGGTCTGGTCTTGATCACAGCCATAGAGCCGGAGAACTCAATACTATCAATGCTTTCAGAGCTCATGGACGAATCACGGAGTATGCTTCGCAACATTCCTGGCTGGGGAAGACTGTAGCAGTAGCCGTTGCCATCATGAATCTTCGTGATGTTCAATTCTCGGATGTCTCTAGAAAGGGTGGCCTGAGCAACAAACAGTCCACGCTGCCCCAAGAACACGGAAAGCTCTTCCTGATTAGAAATCTTGTTATCCTTGATAACTTCTTTAATTATCCTTTGCCGTTCAATTTTACCTTTCATATCAAAGCATACTTATTCAACATTTCGGCAAATATATGAATATCTTTTCAATTTTACATCAAAAATTTTGATAAATACTCTAATATATTCACAAAAAAACGATGGCAGATGCCACCGTTGAAAATTATAGGTAAGAGTCATGTCGCCTTGAATATGTCAGACTATGGCTAACGCATCATTTAAATGAGATTCTAGCTCCGAAGGTCATCATGAAGTCCAACGGGCGCTCCTTGTAAATTGTCTGAAGGTCCGATCCATCATCGAAATGATAACTTAGGCCGGGCTCGGAAGTTTGACACTTCCATGAACTGAAAATCCACGTATGAATCCCGTAAATAATTGATAGAGTTCCGCCCGGAACT
>CAKUSF010000182.1 GCA_934678915.1 uncultured Bacteroidales bacterium | reverse complement strand
GACCGTGTCAAAGATCGGCAAGGGACTTCTGGTGCTTGTCGGAGTCGAGAGTGGGGACACGGAAGAGGACATGCGGTGGCTTGTGGGGAAGACTGTCGGCATGAGGATATTCAATGATGAGAACGGAGTGATGAACAGAAGTGTCACAGACATTGGAGGCGAGATTCTGGCGGTGTCGCAATTCACATTGACGGCCTCTACGAAGAAAGGAAACCGTCCATCGTACATACGTGCGGCAGGTCACGACCTGGCGATTCCTTTGTACGAAAAATACTGCGAGGAGGTCTCTGATGCGATCGGCAAACCAGTAGGGAGAGGTGTTTTCGGCGCTGACATGCAGGTCGCTCTTGTAAACGACGGGCCAGTCACAATCATCATCGACTCCCGAATACGGGAATAGGCTGCTGTTTCACAGCTTGCTTTGACTCTACAGAAAAACAGCGCGGACAATAATCAAACACTAAAAAAATAATCGATTGACCATGAAGCGAATATCAACCATTATATTCATAATGATTCTAACTTGTGCCGCTATGGAGGCGCAGTCTTACGTCAGGCGTGGTAAGGATGTTTACTCGACGCCACTGTACAATTGGGACGGAAGTTGCCTGCGGGCAGGGGACAGCAAATATTCTGCGGTCCTGATTAATTTCGATGGTGAATATATCCGCAGAGGAGACAGCCGCTACGGGGAGATTCTTTATAATTGGAACGGGCTGGAGCTGCGTGGCGGACGCAGCAAATATTCAAAGGCACTTTTCAACTGGGACGGGAAATACATCCGCCAAGGCGACAGCAGATATTCCGTGGCCTTGTATAATTCTGACGGTCAATATATTCGCAAAGGAGAAGAAAAATACTCGCAGCCACTGATGAATATCTCAGGGCCTGTACCACCGGCGGTGCTGATCTACATCATGCTGCTTTAAGCCACTCAAGCCTGTTTTTCATAACGCTTTGCGAATATTGAAAAAACAGCGCCGCCCATATTCCGGAGCAGCGCTGGAGATTTTTGTCGCAAGAAGGATTTTTGTCAGAACATGAATGACAATCCCGCCGACACATTGCCCGTATCGTGGCCTCCCTCTACCCAGATGCCTGCTTTCCTGCAGAAATACCATCGGAGACCGGCCGTGGCGATGAAAGACATCTTGGTGTCCATCTTGTTGAATGTCGAACTGGCTTCCTCACCGCTTTCATGGTCGGTGGTGTGCTCACCTATCAGGCCTGCGTCCACCATCCCGCGGGCATAGAGCTCGAGACGGTTGCAAAGAGTGAGGTGATAGCTGAGGCCGGCGGCGAGATCAACCCTGTTGCAGAAAGTGTCTTGCTGTTTGTCACCGTAGCCATTGTCCAGCATCCAGTTGTAGCTGTAGCGGGAATATTCTCCTCCGATGGTCCAGCCGATGCCTCCGAAACGTCCGAAATCAAGGAAGCAGATGTCTGAATATATCATCACAGGAGGCACGACCATCTTGAACGACGATCTTGCCGCATCGTCGGTGGCGTGCTTCATGACCTTTGCCCCGTCAGACATTGCCGGGGACGCTCCAACCTGCAGAGTCCTTGCGTATTTCGGAAATACTATTTCTGATTTTGTGCGCTTCCAACCGACATTTTTTTCCGCGTCGGATGCAGCGATTCCATTCTGAACGCCGATCTGTTCCGGTTTCAGCTTGCCATCCGTACGGCGGACCGTTCCGCCATAATCCGCTTCCCAGGCATGGATGACATCCATAAAAGTCTCGTACTCCCCTGCCTTTATCCTCGCGGCAAATTCCGGATAATCATAGATCTTTCCGAAATACGTGTTCAGCATCGACGTGTACATCGGAGGCTCAGACCTGTCGAAGATGCTGTTGCGAGTGTCGGTGCCGACCATGATCGCCATGTCTCCCGCTATGCTCAAGTACCATCCCCGCACCGGACTCACGACCGTGATGTTCCGTCCGGTCCTTTCGGACTCGACAGTGAAAAGAGAGTACAGGTCAATACCTTTGCCATGATATTCCTCGCGCACCCATTGGACCTGCGCCTTTCCTCCGAAAGCACCTAAGACCTTGACTAGACGCTTCACATACTTGTCGGTACCTTCAAGGAGAAGAGAATCCACATCCTCGTTGACATATCTTGTCCTCTTCCCGTCTGGCGTAAGGCTGAACTCGATGTTATCCGGTCGATTGACAAGAGCCGAGCGTAGATAGCCGTCGAGAACTTTCTGTTCGCCCTTGTTTAGCCAGATCCTGACTTTCACATCATCGCCCTTCTCTTGCCGGGCTTTCTTGCCGACGGCAGTCTGGGCCTTTGCCGAGACGCCTGCTAGCAGCACCATTGCCGCCGAAACGCAGGCTAAAAGATTCCGGAACATCATCGCTTACTTGGAGTCGACAGAAAAACTCAGCGCGAAATTGCCGCCACTATAACCGCCGGTGAAGACATATATGGTTTCGCCGACGGTCTTACGATAGATTTCCGAACCGTCGCTCTTAGTGAAACCGGCCGGAACAAACTTGGCGTAGTAGGTTGTCGCCACGGACTCTTCGCATTTGTAGTCGAAGAAAGTCACCGTCTTCATGTCACTGCCGAGCTCCTTGTACTGCCAGTTCTCGACATCTCCATCAAACACAGGAAAACCATCAAGGAAAGGATATTCCTTGATAAGGGCCGCCCAGGTAATGGTGTCCTCTGGGCAGATTACTTGCTCGTTACCGGAGTCCTCCTTGCCACAACCGCATACGAGCATCATTGTGGCTGAAATCAAAGCGTAAATGATTTTTTTCATAAAAATATGATTTTTGGCACAAAAATAGCACCCCCCCCATTAATTTCCAAACAAAGTCGGTAATATTTTTCCGGATTTTTTCCTCGTTTTTTTCATGGCGCAGATCAACCTCCAGGCCGCCTCTTAAATTAATGTGATTATCTAAAAGTATACTACATGCCATATCTCGCTATTTACAGCAAAC
>CAKUSF010000181.1 GCA_934678915.1 uncultured Bacteroidales bacterium | reverse complement strand
GGCACCTGGGAGCAGATCCAGCTTCAGTGGCAGATCGAGATGTGGGGTGAGAACGGCCTTGACTACTATTGCCACAAACGTTGGAACACCGACGCCGTCCGTCAGGGCGGAAACCACTGGAAGGATTACACATGGAGCGTTGAGGACATGGAGTGGCAGATCCCTCAAAAGGAACTCTCTACTAATTCACATTGGAACAAGTAATACAAAAGGCATTCAATATGAAAAAGATATTTTTTATCCTTTCCACCATTTTGGCTATGACTGCGGCGGTTTCCTGTAAAGACACAGACGAGACAGAGCTCATAACCACCACAGGTGTGACCCTCAGCGCTACAGAGGTTTCCATTTTCCCGGGAGAACAGGTTGAGCTTAAGGCGAGCCTCACTCCGGACAATTGCACAAGCACATATAAGACTTGGGCGTCTTCTGACGCGAAAGTAGCGACCGTTGACGTCTGGGGACGTGTCGTAGGTCTCACTCCAGGCGTGACAACGATCACCGTGACCACCGCTTCCGGCAAGTGCACTGCAGACTGCAAGGTTACCGTCAAGGAAATTCCTGTGACAGGGGTGACTCTCAACAAGACGACCGCAACTGTTTACATCGGTGAGAACATCGATGATCTCACTGCTACAATAACACCTGAAAACGCTTCGGACAAAACAGTTACGTGGACTTCTTCAAACTCAGAAATCGCGACTGTTGATGAAACTGGAAAGGTGACCGGAGTCGAGCTCGGCAAGGCCACCATCACGGCCACAACAAAGAACGGAATCTCAGCGTCATGTGAGGTGACAGTGTTGATACGCACTCCTACCGAGCCAGAGACGGTCGAGCTTTGGAAAGGTGACAACGCTGGCTACCGCGGACTATTCGGAGCTGAAGCTGACAACGGCAAGACAGCCGGCATCGGTGGCTGGCTGAGCTACAAGGACGGTGTTGCATACTGGACAGAGAACACCACCGGGGCAGCGCGCAAGGCGACTCTGGAGCTCTCCACCGGCAGCAAAATCACCATCAGTCAGGTGGAGGCAGAAGACCTCGCTGGTAGTTACACGTTCTACACTTATTCTTTCAAGACTACCGGTGTCAGCAACACCGTGATTGTAAACAATAGCAAGAGGCAGCACGAGACAGCGGTGGAATTCAAGGCCGTTGAGAATCCGACAACCATCAACGGACACGTTCACAACCTTGATCTCGTGGGTCTGTACCTCGACTTCACCGTTCCTGCATCTTTTGAGATTGTAGATGGCATTCCTATGATCTACACTTACTCTTCACTTGACTACCAGAAAGTAAGTAATGGCACAGAAGTGGCCTGCATTCCAGAACTTACCAACAGTACTACCTACGGATCCGGCTATTTCGCACCGCTTAAATTCGGTGTGAATGACTGCAACTACGCCTGGATCGGATGGGGACTGGACGACCTCTTCAGTGCTCCTAAGTTCAGCATCGGCACACCTGAGCAGAGACTCGTTTCCGATGGCTTGTATTTCTGCGGTTTCTCATTTGTGGTCAAGGGCTACAAGGAGGGCGGATATTCTACCATCTACCAGTTGAACTACAATAACAAATGGACATATGATGGTTCAAACGGAGGTGCCTACTTCGCAAAGAAGTAACCCTCTGATATAATACTCGGCAAGGGCAGGCTCAGAATTGAACCTGCCCTTATTCGCTATTAATTTGTTATCATCGAACGAACGAAATCAGGCCAAAAACTCAAAAACAGAAAATGGTCGAAAATCCAAAAAGTTCGGAATAAACTTGCCGAAAAGTTCGGAATGGCTTATTTTTGCATTGAAAATCAGCATATATTCAATGCAAAACAAGAATGAGATAAATCTGTTTTCCGATTACCTTTTCTGGGATGTACGCAAAGGCTCAATCGATCTCGATACCAACGAGTCCTATGTTATCCAACGTGTTCTGGAATTTGGGCAAATCAACGACTGGAATCAGTTTGTGTCAAGGTATGGACTTGAAAGGATTGTAAGGGTAGCCCAAAAACTAAGGACATTGGATCCAAAGGCTTTGTCATTTATTTCATGCATTTCGTCCGCGTCAAAGAAAACATTCAGATGCTTCACCTCGAAACCATCAGCCCAGACACTTTGACCCTCCTGAAAAAGATTCAGTCTTTAGAAGCTGTTTTGATTTGTTTGTTTGAGTGTGAAAAACCTCAAGTTCGACCGCTTCTTCCAAGGAGGATAGCAATTGCAAAACTATTCTAACCTCAGAAACGTAATCCTTTAGATTCCATTCCAAGCGTATAAGTATTTCTGCCAAAAATGAAAGGAGGCGCGAATGAAAAAACTTGTATCTTTGCTTGAATATATTAAAACCACAAAAGACGAATGAAGAAAATTCTGCTTGCCGTCGCCTGCTGTGCGATGACACTTCTCGCCCAGGCGAACCCGGCTCACAAAGTGAAGATCAATGATGGCCTTACGGTCAGCGTGGAGGCTTGTTCCGAAAGCATATTCAGGATCAAGGTGTCTCCGAGGAAGGATTTTACCGAGTCCCTGATGGAACGCTACGAACTCATCAAGACCGATTGGAGCGAGGTGAACACCACCGTCTCTGACAAGGGTGGAGTCTGGACGCTGAAGACTCCGGAATATTCATTGGCCATCAACAAGAAGAGCGGTGTGATGACCGTGAAGGACGCAAAGGGTGGGAGCGTGATCCGCGAGGTTCGGTTCCTGCCAGAGAAAGAAAGCCTTTGCGGCGAGATGAGGTCTTTCATCAACGAGAAATACGCTGACCTGAAGGTCGCCGACAACGGTGGCGGCATCATCGGGGACGACAACGGCAAGTTCGGAGAAGTCGACAAGCACGAGATCCCGGCAGCCGACGCGGTGAGCATCCTCAGCATCAGCATGGAGAACAGCGAGCGGTTCTACGGTGGTGGAAGCACCAGCCGCGACCACATCCAGCACAGGGGCGAGTTCCTCAGGATGTGGACGACCTACCAGCAGACCGAGATCCCGATGCCGTTCATGATGAGCTCGCGCGG
>CAKUSF010000180.1 GCA_934678915.1 uncultured Bacteroidales bacterium | reverse complement strand
GAGAAGGCGATGCGTGTCAGCGGCCTAGACGACAACGAGATTGATAACTATTTCAGTGTTATGTTGACAGAGAAAGAAATGCGCCCCTACATAGAGGGCGCCAAGCAGCAAGGCTATAGAACCGGACTCAAGGATGGTGTGGAGAAAGGAAAAGCAGAGGGTCGGGCAGAAGGTCGGGCAGAAGGTCGGGCAGAGGGTAGAGCAGAAGGAAAGGCCGAAGGTAGAGCAGAGGGACGCGATGCCGCCATGATAGACGTTGCCAAGTCATTGCTTGCGCTTGGTATGCCTGTCGAGCAGATTGCTCAGGTCGCAGGCCTATCACTTGAACGGATAAAGTCACTTTCTCAAGGATAGTGTTTCCCCAAGCGGCACATATGGCTATTTTGACATAGAAATTAACAACGAAGAGGACAGCCAACTTGGCCGTCCTTCTTTGCGTGAAGTGCCGCGCGGAGGAAATGGACGACATTCTTAGGCTTAAGTGCCGTTGAATGTCGTGGTGTGGAGAGGAGGGCGATGTTATTGACGGATTAAAGATGGTGGGAGATGAGTTCTGCGAAGTCTTGGACCTTGACGGTGTTTGGGGCGGACTCGGAGAAGGTCTTGAGGCAGAGAGGACAAGCTGTCACTATGGTCTGAGGGTTGTTTGCCAATAGGTTAGCGACAGAGGACTCGGTGATCTTGGCACGGTCACGGGCGTCGAGGGTGAGGCTGCCTAGGCTGCCTCCGCAGCAGATGCTTTCATCGCCTTCTTTGGAGGCTTTCACCAAAGTGCAGACCTTACTTAGAACTTCACGTGGCTCTTTGTAAACTCCACAGCCACGTCCCAGCTCACACGGATCGTGATAGACTATGCGCTCGTCTCCGGCGACGGGTTTCAGTTTTCCCTCATCGGCCAGACGCTTGATGAACTGGGTGTAATGAAGCACCTCAACACCTTCGAGGGCATATTCATCCTTGAAAATCTTGTAGCAGATCGGACATGACAGGACGAGGGTGCGGCAGCCGGAAGAGAGGATCATCCTTCGGTTGGCCGAGATGGTCTCGTAGGCTGCTTCGGTTTTGCCGGCGAGCATCAGAGGTCGGCCGCAGCATATTCCTCCGTCACGGTCGGCGAAGATGTAATTGACTCCAGCGGACTTGAAGACTTTCTCAACGGACTTGATGATTCTTGGGGTCAGGTGGGTCATGCAGCCGGCGAAGTACATTACTTCTGGGACGGTCTTCGGCTTTGTCGGCCCTTCGACAGGCTCTGGGACCGAAGGGGTTGGCTCAGTGGCCGAGACAGGAGCGGTCGCTGAGCTTGCCGAAGCGACTGGAAGGGCAGCCTTCAAATACGAATAGTCATACGGCAGCGCATTGTTGACAGTGGCCCTTTGCGCGCGACGGAGCGCTGGGGCGTCAACCCCTACCGGACAAAGAGCATGGCACTTGTCGCACATCAAGCACTTGTCTGCGATATCATTGATTTTCTTCTCGTTATGCCGACGCAAGAAGCGGATGAAATAGACCGATGAATATTTCAGATTCTTCTTCTGCACATTCATCGGACAGGCATCAAGACAGAGGCCGCAGCTGGAGCAGGCGTAGATTTCCGCCTCGGCCACACCTTTGCGAGGATGCCGGGGTTGAATACCAGCGTTGCGCAGCAGGATCCACAGAACCTCCGTCAGGATGTGCATGTAGCGGCTGAACGGCATAGCAGCGAAGAACAGACCCAGACATATTGAATATGCCCACCAAACAGGCATGAAGAACAGTTTGTCTCCGAATATCCAGTGCCACAAATGGTTGACAGGAACTGTCAGGAAGCTTCCGCCACTGAGATCCGCTGTGAAACTCTCGGCCAGAAGTCTCAACGGGAAAATCATCCAGAGGCTGTACAGAGCCACCCGGTCGGCCAACGATGGCTTCGTGGTGTGCCTCATTCCAAGCACAACGGATCTAAATCTTTTGAATATGGCCATTCCGACTCCGGTGAGAACATAGAGAAGGAAGAAGTCCATCAGGAAAAAGAAGAAAGATCCCCGTAAGGTCACATGGCCGGGATTCATCCAGACAAAATAACGATAGAAAATCGGATAGAAAAGTCCTCCGTCAGTCCATGCCAAATGCTTAGGCACGAAAAGAGCCACCTCAATATGACCGAGAACTATCAGCATGAACCATCCGAAGGCGATTGAGGAGTGCATGTAGCCTAGCAGGGGCTTGCGCTTCCAGATTTTGGTGTGGAAAAGGCAATCACAGAACAGATCCTTGATGTTCTTCATGGCAATCTTCGGAGTGACCAACGATTTCCAGAACCTACGTCTGTCCTCAGCCGGAATCTTGGCCAGAAGCCTTATCAGCCCCACGGTCAGCCATATCAGCATGAAGCAGATGCCGACCACAAACGGAATCACAAAGTTGCTGTAGCCCGATGGGATTCTGTCGATGACCTCCGGGGCCGCCTGAAGGGTCAATGAATATAATAGAGGGTTCATTTCGTTCCAAAAATTTTAGAAGACGTTTGTTGGATATGTTTTGTTTCTTCCAACAGCTATTCTTTAGCGTACACCTTTGCGATGGAAAGGATAAGGTGGCGGGTGTTGATGCCGCGGGGGCAGACCATCGAGCATTTTCCGCAGAGCTGACAGGACTTCAAAAGGCCGAGAGCCTTGTCGGGATGAGAGTTGTGGAGTTCCTCGATGGCGGCACGGAGGCTTGTCGGGACGAACTGCCCGGCTGTACAGACAGCGGTGCAACTTCCGCAGGCCATGCACTTGCGCACATCCGGCTCAAGCGCGGCCAACTCTTCGAACTTCGCCCTGTCGAACAGGTCAAGATTGATTCTGGAACTTGGGACCAGACCGAAACCGAAATCTACCATCTCTCGCGAACCAAAGTCTTGTAATTCTTAGCGTCAGGGAATATGTCGGACAGGTACCTGTCAATCTCCACGACTGCCCCACGAGCATCCGCAAGGGTCTCCGGCAGGGTTTTAGGTCCGGTGGCCGCTCCTGCAAGGAACAGTCCCGGAAGCTGGCTGCGCTGTCCTG
>CAKUSF010000179.1 GCA_934678915.1 uncultured Bacteroidales bacterium | reverse complement strand
AGCGTGCGCCTGACCGGAGACTACAAGAGTGTAGATTATTCCGGGGCTTGGGAGAAAATCGTCAAGTACTGCAAGGAAGAAAACCTTGTAGGCTGCATTGACGCTGAGTACATCAATGTCTATCTTGATGATCCTACGACAACTCCTGCCGAAGAATGCCGAGTGGATGTCTGCATCGCCCATCCTAAGCTCAACGGCCTCCAGCCAGGCCAGGCTGGCCTTTTCGTTTTGGCTTCGCCAAGTTCGCCCTTCTTCGTCTTTTTTACTACCTTTGAGCCGCACTTTATAGATTTGATAATATGATTTCATTTGAAAGTGATTATAACAATGGGATGTTGCCGGAGATACTGGAGGCTCTCGGCAGGGCCAACGACGAAAAGACTTCCGGATATGGATTCGACCCTTACACCGAAGCGGCAAAGGAGAAGATCCGCAAGGCTGTGGATGACGAGAACGCGGATGTGTTCTTTCTTGTAGGCGGAACCCAGACCAACGCAACGGTGATAGACTCCTTGCTTTTGGGATGCGAAGGTGTCATCTGTGTGGAGACAGGGCATATCGAGGTGCATGAATCAGGAGCCGTGGAGGCTTTCGGGCATAAGGTGATCGCTATCCCTTCCGACAACAGCAAGTTAGCGGCTGACACACTGTCTGCCTACATGGATGCCTTTCTCAACGATGAGACTCACCCTCACATGGTACAGCCAGGCATGGTTTACATCTCTATGCCTACCGAGTTCGGCATGGTATATTCAAAGGCGGAACTGGAAAGGCTCTATGCCACCTGCCGGAAATATGACCTTCGACTCTTTATCGACGGCGCAAGATTGGGCTATGGACTGATGTCGGAAGTATGCGATTACGACCTTCCGTTCCTTGCCAGACATTGCGATGTGTTTTACATCGGTGGGACCAAGGTGGGAGCGATGTTTGGAGAGGCTGTCGTGTTCTCTGGCATGAAGGCTCCTAAGTATTTCTTCACGACCGTCAAGCGGCATGGGGCCTTGCTTGCCAAGGGGAGGATGCTCGGCTTACAATTCGACACCTTATTCACAGACAATCTTTACTTCAAGGCATCTCGCCATGCCATCAACATGGCAATTCGTCTCCGTGACATTTTTGCCAGACACGGCATCGCCCTCGCCTACGATTCTCCTACCAACCAGCAGTTTGTCATCTTCACCCCCGCTCTCTATGAGACACTCTCCAAGAATGTGGCTTTTGAAATTTGGGAAAGAAAGAGCGAAGATGAAATCATCTGTCGTTTCGTGACCAGTTGGGCTACCAAAGAAGAGGAGTTGGAGAAACTGGAGGGATTACTTGGATAAAAAACTGAGCTATCCAGTACTGATAAAGGAAGCGTTCTACAAAACAATCTCTTTTCATTATACCGGATAAAATCAGGGCTTAGCATACTAGGCGTCATCACGAATGTGTGCTCCTGACGTTCAGATCGTCCTGTTCCTTGACCGAAATGGCAAAGACTTCAACCTTTGCGAAATGAAATTCACTTCCAATGAATATCAAATCACAAAGATGCAACTTTGAGAAAACCTGAAAACATCTTCTAAGTATTCATTGACATGTCAGACGCGACATTTGAAAAGACCCTCACCCTTGGGGACGCCATCCGCCTTTCCGGGCCCATGGCTTTCAACATCATGCTGAAACCGGCAGGTTCGCTCTGCAATCTGGACTGCAAATATTGCTACTACCTCGACAAGGCCGAGATCTACGGTGGCAAGGAGCTGCGCATGAGCGAAGCGATGCTGGAAAAGGTCGTCCAGGAATATATCAACGCCAATGAGGTGCCAGAGGTGACCTTCAATTGGCACGGTGGCGAACCGTTGGTGCTGGGGCTAGACTTCTACCGAAAGGCCATTGAATATGAGCGTAAATATGCCGGGGAGAAGGTCATCCACAACACCATCCAGACCAACGGCACCCTTCTCAACCGCGAATGGGCGAAATTCCTCCACGACCATGATTTCCTTGTGGGAATATCTCTGGACGGCCCTAAGGATATTCATGACAGGTACCGCAAGGACAAGGGTGGCTTCCCGACTTTCGACAGGGTGATGAGCGGGTTGAATATTCTTAAAGGGGAAGGGGTTGAGTTCAACACGATGTCCACGGTGAACCATGCCAGCGAAGGCCGAGGTTTGGAAACTTACATATTCTTAAAAGAGGTCGGCAGCGGCTTCATGCAGTTCATGCCGGTTGTGGAGCATGTCAAGTACCCGCTGAACGGGGCGGGCAAGCCGGACAAGAAGAAACGACCTTTCATCGTTGACCCGAAGACCGATGGAGCTGTCATTGCTCCGTGGTCGGTGAGTGACATCGGCTTCGGGCGATTCCTCTGCGACATATTCGATTATTGGGTCCGCAACGATGTCGGACGCTATTTCGTCACTAATTTTGATGCGACCCTCGCCAACTGGGTAGGTGAGATGCCGGGCACCTGCACCTTCGCCCAGACCTGTGGCGGCAATGCCGTCATCGAGCACAACGGTGACCTTTACCCTTGCGATCATTTTGTTTACAGTGACTATCTTCTGGGCAACATCACCGACAAGTCCATCGCTGAGATGATGCATTCCGACAAGCAGACCGCTTTCGGAATCGACAAGCGCAACAAGCTCCCCACCAAATGTCTGCGCTGCGAATGGCTTTTCGCCTGCAACGGAGAATGCCCCAAGCACAGGTTCAATACCTACGAGTCCCGTCACGCTCGTGGCGGTGCAAGAATCGAGAGCGGTCTCAACGCCCTTTGCGCTGGCTACCAGATGTTCTTCAGCCACGTAGCCCCCTACATGGACTACATGAAAGACCTTCTGTCCCGCAAGATGTCCCCTGCCTACGTCATCCCCTGGGCCAGAACCCATGCGATGCAATAGCGGTAAAAGGCGAGATAGCCGAGACGAAGTCCATCCCTCCCCTAAAAGTCCCCCATTATCCCCCGTGCGTGAAATCAGGCGAATCACTCACGAAAGGACGATGGAAAGCATCTTGTGAGTAGGATGAGTCGTTATACGCACGGGCAATGGTTTAC
>CAKUSF010000178.1 GCA_934678915.1 uncultured Bacteroidales bacterium | reverse complement strand
GGCTTCAAATCCAGAGAGAACGCCACCTTGCCTCCGTTCATCAAAGCCTTCACGCACTTGCGGCTGACCTGGAATCCTATCGGGCCCTCGATTCCTCCATCCGTAAAATCCACGTCTCCGAATTCCGTCTCGGACTTCGAGCCGTCAAACGTGACGGTCAGGCTGACATTCTTCAGTTTGGCGCCTTTAAGAGCCTCACCGCTGCCAGTCATCGGAGTCTCCCTGTGAATATGTCCTTTAAGATCGGTCTCCGGCCTGTCAATGATCTTGTACCCTTTCGGGACTAGGGCAGTCAGCGATGGAAAACATGGTGTAACATTGTGGCCGAAGAACTTAGCCCATTTGTAACCGTCTCCGGTCGAGCCGGTTCCCGGATAAGAAAGCCCTCCCGTGGCAATGATCAGCTTCGAGCACTCAAACGTCTCTCCATCAGCGCATCTGATCGAGAATCCTGGCAAAATGTCCGTCACCTCACGATCTGTCAGCAGCGTCACCCCATGACGCAGCACCACCTCAACGATGGTGTCCAGCACATCAGAGGCCCGGTGTGAATATGGAAACGCCCTGTCTCCCCTCTCTACTATGGTCTCCAGACCGTTGCTTTCAAGGAAGTCAATGGTGTTTTCCGGAGTGAAATTATAAAACGCTGGCTTCACGAAATTAGGGTTAGTGCGGATATGCTGAGAGAACTCGTTCCAGTCCTTAAGGTTAGTGAAGTTGCATCGTCCTTTGCCCGTGAAAAGTATCTTCCTGCCAGGCCGAGGCATCTTCTCCAAAACAGTGATCCGTGCCGAACTTCCGAGCGGAAGCGCCTTGGTGGCACCGTAAGCAGCCATTAGTCCTGCTGCCCCACCACCGATGATGATAATATCAGAATACATAGTGCAAAGTTAAGAATTTTTGATTATCTTTGCAGTCCATTTCCACGAGAAATGCAGCAAGCCACTTTAGCTCAGTCGGTAGAGCAGCGCATTCGTAACGCGCAGGTCGTCAGTTCGAGCCTGATGAGTGGCTCTGAAAAAGCGGGAAGTTCCGGTTGGAACTTTCCGCTTTTTTTGTTCACCTGCCAGAGGCGCTAACTCCCCAAACGATTCAGACCACTGCCGGGCAGAATGCCTTGTATGCATCTGTAACGCATGGTGACGGGCCGACCCATCATTAAAAGTAGGGTCAGCCGTGCCAATCGTGATTCCAGCCTCTGTAAGGCCTGTCTTGCGGCAGTGGTCTGCAACACCTTTTTCAGGACTTGATCTTTAAATTACTTAAACACATACTTTGTTGTTGGTCAGTAATCGGATCAGTCAAGACCGGACTTTGGCACCGGACGCCTCGACAGGCCCGATGACCGACAAATACTGGATCAGTCAAGATCCTTAATCATGCGGTCGTAAAGGTGGCCGAAGAAGAGTATTTCACCATCGGGGCGGAAGCCGAGGGCGGAATAGTAGGTTTTCAGACGGGGCTTGGCCTTGTCAACGATGAGGCTTACGCGGGAAAAGCCTTTCCTATGACCTTCCTCTATGCCATCGAGCATCAGGATGTGGCCTATGCGGTCGGTCGAACCGGCATATTCATAAGCCTTTCCCCGGAACTCGGGAAGGATGGCCATGCTGTCGAGGTAGAACTCGCCCGGGAGACATTCCGGTTCCGGAAGGGGGAAAGTTCCGCTGGCATATTCATTATCAGCAGATTCCGACGAAGCATCAATTGCCGTGGAATCTGTTCCTGGCGCAACTCGCGGCGAATCTTCCACCGGAAGGGCGGAACCGTCGAAGATGGAATTCAGCAGCCCCCAAGTCAAGTCCCGAAGCGGCAGGTAATCGTCACCTGAATATGCCGTCAGCGACCCCACCGGTCTGCCGTCAACGCACGCGACCCTCGTTCTGGTGTAGGAATATAATGTGTCAGGTCTGGCGCACACCTCACCGAATGCCACCACTGCCTCATGAATATTCAAGGAAGCGGAGCCGATCTCTATCTTTGGATCGGCTTCGGCTCCTGAAAAAACCTCGTACCCCATGGCAGCAAGAACATTCCTTGCTATAAACTCGCCGTCAGACGGCTTGGCGTCACAGATGGTGAAAGTTCCAGCGACAGATAAATCACTGATCATTAGACATTTACATTATTATCTTTAGTTGGTCTTAACCAAAGACAAGTTACTATTTATCTCAATATCAAACAAATACGCAGCGGCTAACGAAAACCGATAGTCCGGTCACTTCGACAGGCTCAGTGACCGGGACTGGCTCAGTGACCGGGACGGTTTGTCATCTGGAAATAAACGCTAGCTGATGAACTGAGTCTCAAGGGCCTTAAGCTTTGCGTCGGCATCCTGGCCTTTGGCTCCGAAGTAGAATTTGATCTTCGGCTCGGTGCCGGAAGGGCGGACGGAGACGATGTCGCCGGCCTCATTGAAGAACTGGAGGACGTTAGACTTCTGAAGTCCGGTCTTCTCCGGCTCGTTGTAGTCGATGACCTTGATGACCTTCGAGCCGACAATCTCAGCAGGTGGGTTCTGCCTCAGGTCGGCCATGATCTTCTGGATCTCCTCCGCGCCGCTCTTGCCCTTGCGTACCAGAGATACAAGCGACTCCTTGCGGTAGCCATATTCAGAATAGATTCTTTGGAGGAGTTGGTAGAGGGTCAAGCCCTGCTCAGCGGCCCAAGCCGCGCACTCGGCCACCATGATGCAGGCTACCGGAGCGTCCTTGTCGCGCACGAACTCACCGACATTGAAGCCATAGCTTTCCTCGCCGCCGCAGATGAACTCACCCTTGCCTTCATTCTCACGGACAATCTCTTCTATGTACTTGAATCCGGTCAGCACATCGTAGCATTTCACCCCGAAACTGCGGCCGATCTCAGCGATCAGCTCGGTTGTGACAATCGTCTTGGCAATGTACTTCGTAGGATCCAGCTTGCCGAGTTCCTTCCAGCGGGTAAGGATGTAATATGTCAGGATGGAGCCGGTCTGGTTGCCGTTAAGCTGAACCATCTTGCCGTCGTTGTCACGGACAGCGATTCCAAGACGGTCAGCGTCAGGATCTGAGGCCATCACGATGTCCGCGCC
>CAKUSF010000177.1 GCA_934678915.1 uncultured Bacteroidales bacterium | reverse complement strand
GGCGGCCTCATTGACAATGTTGGCCAATTCGGCTCCAGAGGAACCGGCTGTGGCGCGTCCGATCAGGTCAAGGTCTATGTCATCGTGTTTGATGTCCTTCAAATGAACCTTAAGAATAGCCTTTCTGCCTTGCAGGTCGGGAAGTTCCATCTGAACCCTTCTGTCGAAACGTCCCGGACGCAAAAGCGCCTTGTCCAGACTGTCAGGTCTGTTGGTGGCGGCGAGAATGATCACACCTTTGTTGCTGTCAAAACCGTCCATCTCTGTAAGCAGCTGGTTGAGAGTCTGTTCCCGCTCGTCGTTGCCGCCGCCAATGTTATTTTCACGGCTCTTACCTATAGCGTCTATCTCATCTATGAAGACGATGCAAGGAGCCTTGGCCTGCGCCTGGCTGAAAAGATCACGAACCTTGGCCGCGCCCATTCCCACGAACATCTGGACGAATTCCGAACCGGACATCGAGAAGAACGGCACTCCGGCCTCTCCGGCCACGGCCCTTGCGATCAATGTCTTACCTGTACCCGGAGGCCCTACCAGAAGGACTCCCTTAGGAAGATGCGCGCCGATCTCGTTGTATTTTGCCGGATTGTGCAGGAAGTCAACCACCTCGACAAGTCCTTCCTTGGCCTCATCCTGACCGGCGACATCGGAGAAACGTGTCTTTATGTCATTTTCGGCATAGACTTTCGCGCCACTTTGTCCGAACTGCATGAAATTACCCATCCCGCCTTTGGCCATGCTGCCGCCTATGCGCTTCATCGCGGAACTCAGAAGCCAGTACATCAACATGCCTGGAAGGACCCACCAGAGAATGAAATCCAGAAGAGGGGAGCGCTCTCTGTTCAGTTTCTTCACGAAACGGATCTTGCCGTCTTTGTTCGGGCTCTGAGCGGTTGACAAACGGTTCACGAAATCCGGGTCGGTCACCGCTCCGGTTACATAAGTCGTGTCTCTCTGCCCTTTGAGTTTTTCCTGATAAGTGAGCGGAGCGCTCTTTGAATATAATACCTTATCTCCATCAATCACAACGTCATAGACAAGTCCTTTGTCCACATCGGAGATGAACGTTCCATAGTCAGTCTCGACCACGCTGCTGCCCCTGCTTCCCGGAAACAGGAATGTGTTGATCAACGCCAGAAACGCGAACATCAGCACCATAGTCCAAAACATATTTCCGTTCGGAAACCAACCTCCACGAGGCTGTCCCTCAGTCTCCTTTGGAGAATCAGCTTTCTTATCTTCTGGATATTCCACAAATTTCATAACAAAAAATTCATTAATAATTGACTGGCTGCGCATTGTTCAAAAATCAGGCTATTTGCCGACGGCTGACATATTGACGGAAAGAAATTTTCACGAATATATTGAACCTACATATTCGTTAATTGTGTAAATTTGCCCTGATATTGAAAGTCACTAATAACAGGAATTATGTTTTCATTTCTGATCAGTCTTGCGGCACTTGTTGTCGGATATATTCTATATGGAAAGTTCGTTGAGAGGGTGTTCGGAGCGGATCCGGCCCGTAAGACCCCGGCCATAACCAAGGCGGATGGCGTCGATTATATTCCTATGCCAGCGTGGAAGGTCTATATGATCCAATTCCTGAATATCGCAGGGACCGGACCGATCTTCGGAGCCATCATGGGAGCCAAGTTCGGACCGTCGGCCTATCTGTGGATAGTTTTGGGCTGCATTTTCGCCGGGGCGGTGCACGACTACATGACAGGAATGCTCTCGATACGGAACGGTGGCGCCGGGCTGCCAGATCTTGTCGGGGAATATCTCGGCAAAGGCACCAAGACATTCATTCTTGCGTTCTCGATCATCGTGCTGATGCTTGTGGGAACGGTGTTCGTGTTCAGCCCGGCGTTGATTCTCGGAGACATCGCCGGTGACGGAGGCCGCGGATCGATCATGATCTGGGTCGGGGTGATATTCCTTTATTATCTTCTGGCCACGCTGATGCCGATTGACAAGATCATCGGACGGATCTATCCGGCTTTCGCTTTCGCTTTGATATTCATGGCTTTGGCTCTGATGGTCTGCCTGTTTGTCAAATGGCCTACGCTTCCTGAACTTTGGGACGGACTCGGCAACCTCGGTGAGTCCAAAGGCCTTTTGAGCGGACAACCGATATTCCCTTGCCTGTTTATCACCATCGCATGTGGCGCTGTCAGTGGTTTCCACGCGACGCAGAGTCCGCTTATGGCCCGCTGCGTGTCTGACGAGAGGCTTGGACGGCCGGTGTTTTACGGAGCGATGATCACCGAAGGCATTGTGGCGTTGATCTGGGCTACGGTTTCATCATGGTTCTTCTTTGACGGAGGCGCAGCCGAGGTTGGAGCGACCGTAACCGCCGCCGCTCCTGATGTGGTTGTCAAGGTCTCCAAAGGTTGGCTGGGCATTCTGGGTGGCGTTCTGGCTATTCTTGGTGTCGTCGCCGCGCCGATCACGAGCGGTGACACGGCGTTCAGAAGCGCGCGCCTTATTGTGGCTGATTTCCTTCACCTTAACCAGAAGCCTGTCGTTAACAGGCTTTTGATCAGCATTCCGCTGTTCCTTATCGCCGGACTTCTGCTTTGGTACAACATCGCTGATGAGAACGGCTTCAATGTCATCTGGAGGTACTTTGGATGGGCCAACCAGACGCTGGCGGTGTTCATGCTGTGGACCGCCACAGCCTATCTGGTGAAATTCAAGAAAGGCTTGGCATACATGATGACGCTCATTCCCGCCGCCTTTATGACCGCAGTCTGCACGACTTACATTTGCGTGGCGAAAATCGGCCTGGGACTCCCTACATCGTGGAACTGTGTGATAGGACTCTCGACATTTGTGACATCTTTGATGGTGTTCTTCATATTGTATTCCAGACGCGGAAAGTAGAAGCGCAGAGCCGGAATGACGATGTCCCAGACATAACAAGGTAAGCACTTATGATTAGTGTTAACCTCCAGTTCGATTCTACTTGTTGTCGCCATTGATCAAGTTCACGACAACCTTTACCATCATTTCCATCTCATCGGTCTTGCTTTCGGCAATCATCAAAGTCAAAGCGACCAAAGCATTGTC
>CAKUSF010000176.1 GCA_934678915.1 uncultured Bacteroidales bacterium | reverse complement strand
TCCCTCACTTCTGAATATGTCTGAAGAATATGTCTGGTGAACTCTATGAGGTCATCGTAGTCAAGAGCCAACTTGTCTTTCTGCTTGTACAGAAGCTGGACACTGAGCGGAAGGTCTGTTCTGCCGGTGACCGGTGAGGCTGGGACAAGGTACTGCTGGACATAAGGTTCCGCTGCCTTTGTACCCGCAAGAGCCTCCAGAAGCTGCCGTACAGTCTTAACGCTCCGCTCCGTGTTGTTCTCGGTCAGCACCTGCCTGGCCAGAGACTTCATGTCCTCCTCGTCAAGGATCTGGAAGTTCTTCGGGTAGCCGAGCTTGTGGATCTCCTCGCGGAGGAACCGGACACAGAATCCGTGGATCGTGCAGACAAAGTCGTTCGTGTAACCAGGAGGAACAAGCTGGCTGATCCTGCTTTTCATTTCCTGAGCGGCCTTGTTGGTGAATGTGAGGCACAGGATGTTGGCCGGATCCACACCCAGTTCGTTGACGATGTAGGCGTACCGGTAGGTGAGTGCCTTGGTCTTTCCGGAACCAGCTCCGGCCACTACCCTCACTCTTCCTTCCGTGGATGTCACCGCCTCCCTCTGCTGTATGTTCAATGTCCCTAAATCCATAGGTGCAAATGTACACAAAACTGTGCTAAGTAAGCGTTAAAAAATCGAACCATCCTAAATTTATCGTCAACGTTTACTAAGAAGATGTTTTGATTTGTTTGAAATGTTCTTTGAGGTGAAAAAACTTCAAACAAATCAAAACAGTTTCTAAAATAAACTTGGCTTTTGTGTACATTTGCATTGGCAAGTGAGTGGAAGGTAATATTAATCCGCAGTATGTAACGTTTTGATATTAAGTTAGAAGTGATCTTGCCTTTGGGCAGTTTGCCCTAAAGGTAAGAACATTACCCATTGATAGTTAAGATGTTGCCCTTCACCTGCTGATGCTCAATGAGTGACGTGTAATTGTTTGTCACACTGAGAATAAAGCGATTCTCTTCGGTGAGATTATACTGAAGGTGGAAACGCATTTGAATGGTTGATAATAAGTTACATGCCACCGCTTGATAATCACTGAGTGATGCGTAAGCTGTTGACAGACATTGACTAAAGCGATTGCCTTTGGTCAGATTCGACGAAAGGTAAACTGCTAAAAGCTTGAACGATAAAGATTTACGATTGATGGACACGATTGGACTTTTGATGAATATGATCCGGATTCCTTCCGTAAGCAGGGAGGAAGGTAAGGTTGCAGATTATCTTGAGGAATGGATGAAACGCAACGGTTTCGATGTCAGGAGATTGGGTAACAATCTTTGGGTGGAGTCCGCTTCTGCGAACGGGAGGCCGACCGTGCTGCTGAACGCCCACATTGACACTGTGAGACCAGCCTCTGGCTACACGCGTGATCCATTTACACCGACCATCGAGGACGGATGTCTGTACGGTCTCGGAAGCAACGATGACGGCGGTTCTTTGGTGGCGCTTTTGGAGGCATATTCAAGGCTGATAAAGAAAGAGCAGCCGTACAGGCTGATCTTCTCGGCAACTGCTGAGGAGGAGGTGAGCGGGAAAGGTGGATTGGATCTTATTTTGCCTGAGCTTGGACGAATTGATTTCGGGGTGATGGGTGAGCCGACCGGGATGCGTATGGCCGTTGCCGAGAGGGGACTGATGGTGCTGGACTGCACGGCTTACGGGAAGAGTGGGCATGCTGCCAGAAATGAAGGTATCAACGCGATCTACAAGGCTATCGAGGATATTCAGTGGTTTAGAAACCATCATTTTGACCGCGAATCTGACTTTCTCGGTTCGGTCAAGATGTCCGTCACGCAAATTAACGCTGGTACGCAGCACAACGTTGTACCGGACAAGTGCACGTTCGTTGTGGACGTGCGCCCGAACGGGGTGTACACCAATCCCGAACTCCTTGAAATGATCAAATCCTCAGTCTCATGCGAAGTCAAGGAGCGCTCCACCAGAATCGGAAGCTCGCATCTTTCGTTGGAGCATCCGGCTGTAGTACGTGGCCTCTCTCTTGGCCTCGAACCGTTCGGCTCCCCGACTACCAGCAATCAGGCTCTGTGCGATTTCCCAACCCTCAAGATCGGCCCCGGTGATTCCGCCCGCTCTCATTCCGCTGATGAATATATTCGTCTGGACGAAATCGCAAACGGTGTCGAGACTTACGTCGCCTTGCTTGACGGCTTACGGCTGTGATTTGAGATCGTTTCAGAAGCTGTTTTGGTCGCTGAGCCTGTCGAAGTGACCGAAGAGTAAAAACTAAATGTGGCAGTTGATGTGCAGAAAATCCAGAGAGCCGCTGTTCTGAATTTTGGTGACGTGCAAAATTCAGGTTAGCGGCTCTCTGGATTTCAACTGTGCTTCGGCAGGCACAGTCACTTCGACAGGCTTAGTCACTTCGACAGGCTCAGTGACCGGAGGGTTATGATGTGAGCGAGGTGATTGCAGCATGAACCTTGTCGAAGTCGAAGCCGGAGATGATGCGGTCCATCTTGGCAGCGATGCGGTCGTTGCAGAGGTTGCCAAGAGACCCTTCGTGGGTGTGGTGCAGCGAGCCGTGATATTCAAAAGTCCCTTTCCTGATGGAGTCAGCTACCTGCCTGTAAGCGTCCCTGAACGGCACTCCGGTCTCAACCAGATGGTTGACCTCCTCCACACTGAAAGCCAGCTTGTACTTAGGGTCACTCATCACATCGGTGACGACCTCCATTCCACGGATTGCATATTCAACAATGTCAAGACAGTCGTTCATCTCCTTGAAAATCGGGAAGAACACTTCCTTAAGGATCTGCATGTCTCGGAAATAGCCGCTCGGCAGGTTCCCGGTGATGAGACGGATTGTGTTCGGCACACCCTGAAGTTTGTTGCAGTGCGCCCTCACGAGTTCGAACACGTCCGGATTCTTCTTGTGCGGCATGATGCTGGAACCGGTGGTCAGCGCATCCGGCAGATGGATGAAGCCGAAATTCTGGCTGGAGAAAAGGCATCCGTCCATCGCGAGACGACCAATGGTCTCAGCGACTGATGAATATGCGAACGCGACTGCCCGTTCCATCTTTCC
>CAKUSF010000175.1 GCA_934678915.1 uncultured Bacteroidales bacterium | reverse complement strand
CTGACTGAAGAAGCGGGATGAAAATGAAGATTTTTTCACCTCAAAGAACATTTCAAACAAATCAAAACAGCTTCTTAATCTTCAAATCAGGATTCAGTGATGAAAAAAGCTATCCCTTTCTTTCTTAGTCAGGCAATTACCCTTTTCGGTTCGCAGATAGTAGCCTTTGCGATTGTTTGGTACATTACCTTGGAGACTTCATCTGGTTTCTGGGTGGCAATGTTCTCAATATGCTCGTTCGTGCCGCAGTTCTTTATGTCTTTTGTGGGCGGTGTCTGGGCGGACCGTCATTCAAAGAGAACGCTGATCATCGGGTCCGATGCCCTCGCTGCTTACCCTTGGAATGGTGCTGCTTCTTCCAAAGTTCAACGATGGCACTTCGCTTCGGTTGGCTCTGCTGGTGCTGGTATCACTCAGATCCATTGCAACGGGTGTCCAGATTCCGGCCGTAAACTCTGCCATCCCACAGATTGTCAGTGAAGGCCTGCTCATGAAGGCTAACGGCATCAACTCAACCATGCAGTCTGTCGCCAACTTTGCCGCTCCGGCCGCGGCTGGAGTGGTGATGAGTGTCATGCCCCTCCGCACCTCCATGCTGATCGATGTGGCGACCGCAGTTGTAGGCATCGCCATACTCTCCTTCATATTCATTCCGCATCAACTTTCCAGCGGAAACACCGTCGCATCGGACTTCAAGGCTGATGTCAAGGACGGGATACGTTATTCCATTAAGAATAGATCCATAGGAGGATCCTGCTGCTGTACGGGCTGTTTATTTTCCTGTCCATTCCAGCCAGATTTCTGGCCAACCTGTTCGTAAGTCGTTACTTTGGAAGCACATACACGAATCTCATGTAGGTTGAGATTGTCGGCTTTGGCGGAATGCTTGCCGGTGGTTTGTTGATGAGCACCTGGGGAGGTTTCAAAAACCGTTTCCGGACGATGGCCGCTGCCTTGGCTTTATTCGGCATATTCAGCATTCTTATGGGTCTGTCGCATAATTTCGTCCTGTATCTGGCATTCATGCTGTGCTATAGTGTTCCACTGGCCGCGTTCCAGACCGCCACGACTACCTTCTTACAGGAAAATGTAGATGAGAATATGCAGGGACGAATTTTCGGGCTCCTTAATTCAATATACTCCGGCTTCCTTCCCATAGGCATGGCTCTGTTCGGTCCTCTTGCGGACCACGTGTCGCTCCGTCTGCTTATGGTGGTGAGCAGTGTCCTTCTCATTGCGCTGTCGCTGCCGTTGTTGCCAAAGGCAGGCTCAAGGCGTACCGTGTCGACCACAAACTTCTGAACCGGTTCAACACCACCTCCACACAAGCCGTCATAGGTTCGCAGAGGCGCAAAAACGGTGGTTTTGATAATCAAAGCCACCGTTAATTTTCAGTGCGTTGAGGTAGCCGCTGTACGACGTTATTTCTTTTGCAATCGTCCTGTGGCCGATGTTTCTTATATCAAATCGAAAAGGAATTTTTCATAATCCTTTACATAGTATCGCTTATTCTTACGACCTTTTTCGAAGACAACGTGTCCCTCCGCCTCTAATCTATCTTTCTGTGCTTCAACGCCATCAGGATATTTAGCATTTAATTCTCCATTGGACTTTAATGTTCTCCAATAAGGCGTTTCATCGTCTGAACGCTGATAACTCGCCCACGCCACAATAGAGACAAAAATCCCCGCTGTAATCGGTTCTGTAAAATCCGCTCCACTTGTTTCCGCAAAATAATCTCTAATTTTACCGACAGTAATAACTTTGCCGTATGGAATTTTTCTCATCACTCGGTCATAGTCAATAGGTGGAGCGAAATACATTCTGTCACCTCCATATTTCTCGATGCTTTTAGGGTCAGTGATAGTTTGAAATTTCGGCATATCCTTACTATCATGCAACATAGCATTAAAATCCTTTTTCTCTTCGTTTGCCATTTTTGCCACCTCAGCTTTAAGAATTATCTTTTTGGCCTGCTTGTGCAGACGAATAATGTCCTGCTTCTATCATCATGGCAAATGTAATCAAAAAGTTCGCCTTTGGCAATTCCGCAAATATTTCTCAGAAGATTGATTACCACTTATTCTTTATTCTACCCAATAACACTCGATATTTAGTTGAGAGGTGTCATGGAAGGATAATGCGTGATTCCAATAACATCTGTGAATAAATCATTAGAATGGCCTTGACTATTGTTTTTACTACGCAAAACGAATGTTATCAGATGCCCAAAAGCGACAGAATGGAACTATGGGCCATTTTGCGTGCATGAATCAATCTTATTCGGGTGCAAAATGGCGATTTCTGCCCCCGAAGTCAGCGATTTTTAGTACTTCGGGGGCGTAATATGTAGGCTTGCACCCCAGAAGCATATAATGGCTTCTTCCGAATTTCAAACAAGGCGGTAATTGGAAAATATTCATTATCTTTGACGTTGGACATTAACTGGATAGTAGTTATGGAGGCGAAAAGGATAAAGTACCCGATCGGGGTGCAGACGTTCAGGGACATTGTCGAGGGTGGATATCTATACCTCGACAAGACGGGGTTCGTGCACGACTTGGACGAGAATTACAAATATGTGTTCCTTAGCAGGCCGCGGAGGTTCGGGAAATCCCTTCTGTCTTCCACGATCCATAGTTACTTTGAGGGGGAGAAGGAACTGTTCAACGGGCTGAGGGCTGGGGAACTCAAGAAAGAGTGGGCGAAGCATCCGGTGTTCCACTTTGACATGTCCACAGCGAAGCACCTTGACGAGGAGCAGTTGCTCAGCGAGCTGAGCCTCAAACTTGTTCGCTATGAGGAGGTTTATGGAAAAGGAGAGGACGAGGAAAAAATCAACCAGCGGTTTGAGGGTCTGGTCCGCAGGGCGGTGGAGCAGACGGGCGAAAAGGCGGTCATAATCATAGATGAATATGATGCCCCGCTGCTTGACGTGATGAACAGCCAGAAAAGGCTCGCACCTATGCGCCAGATAATGAGGAACTTCTACAGCCCGATCAAGAGCCTGGATCCGTACCTTAGGTTCGTCTTCATCACGGGAATCACCAAGTTCGCCCAATTGAGCATATTCAGTGAGCTGAA
>CAKUSF010000174.1 GCA_934678915.1 uncultured Bacteroidales bacterium | reverse complement strand
TTCGGAGGGATAGGTCTGACCCAGTCCTTCGCCCTTGAGCTCGCCCCTTACAGGGTGAAAGTCAACAGCATCTGCCCCGGCAACTACTACGACGGACCGCTATGGAGCAACCCAGAGAACGGCCTGTTCATCCAGTACCTCAACGCTGGAAAGGTTCCGGGAGCAAAGACCGTACAGGACGTGAAAGATTACTACCTCGCTCAGGTGCCTATGCGTAAGGGCTGCAACCCGGTGGATGTCTGCAAGGCCATTCTCTACGCCATCGACCAGACCGGAGAGACAGGGCAAGCGATTCCTGTGACGGGCGGGCAGGTTATGCTGGCATAAATGTAAATCCGTGAAGCCGCCTTGTCTTCAAAAGGATCAAAGCGACTTCCAATGTAATTCATTAATATTATGAAACAACTAGACGTAAATCTGATGCATCCAGCCGAGCAGATTGCTATCATCATCGGCAGGATCTATCGCAGCGAGATGACCACCACCTCCGGAGGAAATCTGTCCATCATGGACGACAACGGAGACATGTGGATCACCCCAGCAGCGATTGACAAGGGTTCACTTACACCAGCGGACATCATGTGCGTGAAGGCTGACGGAACCATCGTAGGTCCTCACAGACCTTCTTCCGAGTACCCGTTCCACAAGGCCATTTACAAGATGAACCCGCATATTCATTCAGTCATCCACGCCCATCCTCCTGGATTGGTGACATTCAGCATGGTCCATCAGGTGCCGGACACGAGCATAATCCCTCAGGCGCGCGCGACCTGCGGTCCTGTAGGATTCGCTGAATATGCACTCCCTGGAAGTGAGCTTCTTGGAAAGAAGATCGTGGCTGAGTTCAAGAAGAACCCTGACTACAAGGCCGTCATCATGGAGAATCACGGTGTAGTGGTCGCTGGAGAGGACATCGCTGATGCCTACCAAAGGTTTGAGACCCTTGAGCTTTGCGCCCGCACAATCCTGAACGCCAAGACTTTAGGCGAACCGAAGTACCTTAGCGAGGAGCAGATTCTTCAGCACGAGAAGGCTGTCAATGTTCCATTCCAACATTTCATGAATGTCACCCACCCTTCTGACGAAAGGGCAATCCGTGCTGAAATCTGCAAGATTGTCCGCAGAGCTTGCTCGCAGGGACTCATGTGCAGTTCGTACGGCACGGCTTCAGTGCGATGGAAAGGCAATGACTTCCTCATCACACCGTCCAGCATGCAGCGTTGGGATCTTGAGCCGGAGGACATCGTCCAGGTAAAGGACGGAATGGTTGAGGCCGGAAAGAACGCAAGTCGCTCTGTAGCCCTTCACTACGAAATCTACCGTCGCAACCCGAAGGTCAACTCTATCATTCTTACCCAGTCACCAGCTTTGATGGGATTCTGCACGACCGGTGTAAAATTCGATGTGCGCACCATCCCTGAAAGCTGGATATTCCTTCAGGACATCCCTACATTCCCGTTCGGAAGCCAGTACAACGAGCATCTTTCGGAACTCGCTGACGAGTTCAAGCACAGGCCGTTCGTGATGCTTGAGAACGATTCCGTTGTAGTGACAGGAGATCAGCTCATCAACACTTTCGACCGCCTTGAAGTGGCCGATTTCAGTGCCCGTTCGCTGATTCTTGCCGCTCCGCTTGGCAAGCTGAACCCGATCACCGACGAGGAGATCGAGGAGCTCCGCGTGGCGTTCCACGTGGGTGAATAGTTGAAGCAGGCATATACTGCCTCCGGTGGTCCTCCCCACTTCGTGGGTCCCCTCCCTCTTCGGGAGCCAAAGCCACCTACGGCAGTATATGTCTGCTTTAGCCAAAGTATAACTGTAAAACAACTGCCACTTCGACAAGCTCAGTGACCGGAATGGTACATAATCATCTCAGTCACAAAAGTTGCGGTGATCGATAAAATAAACTCCCTCCCGAATTTTGGTAACGTGCAAAATTCGGGAGGGAGTTTATTCTATCGTATCAAATTATCGTATCAGACCTTACTCGCCAGCGATGATCTTGGCGTCCTCCTTACGGTCGATTCCGACACGCTTCTCGAAGCGCTCACGCCTTTCAAGGAGAGCTTCCTTGTGACGAATAACCCAATTCTCTAGGTAGATGGCCGCACAGGCGAGGAAGAAGTAAATTATCGTCTGAAGCACCATCGCCTTCATCTGAACATCAGCGGCTCCCATGTCACCACCTGCGGTGCTGAGATTGATGAAGCCCTGCGCTCCGAATGTGGACGGGAATATGTAGGAGAACCATTTCCAAAACTCAGGGAAAGCGATTGTCGGCCAAGAGCACCCTGTCAAGAACAGAGCCACAGGTGACATCGCAAGGAAGAGAAGAAAGACGGACTCTCTTCTTGTAATCAGCGTGCTCCAAGTCATGCTGAAGAACACACAATCGGTGATGAAGAACACCAACAGAGCTAGCACGTCATGGAATTCTCCCCTTTGAGGAATCCCAAATATGGCCGGCACGATGAAGGCAATGTACATGCCCACGGCAAGGTAAAGCAGCCAATAGGCTCCTCCACGCCCCAGAACCACACGACCAACACCGTGACCTTCAAGTTTGTCAGGAAGCGAGGCAAAACTGCGGTTCCTCTCTCTGGCCGTTCCGACCAACAGGGACATTCCGTAGAACAACGTCTGCTGGATGATGATCATCAGGATTGCCGAAATCAGGAAGAAACTGTAGTTGAAGGCCCGGTTGTACGGGTTGTTGTCCTCGTAGCCAAGCGGCTTCACAGTCTGAGAGATTTGTTGTTCAGACATTCCGGCAGAGGCGAACCTCTGCATCTGGATCTGCCCGACCTCGTGCAGCATCACGAAGTTAGTGGCCATCAAGGCGTTCTTGTAGTACAGGAAACTGCTCATGTCCGCATAGACGGAGAATGTCGCAGTCTCATTCCTCGCAAGTTTCTCAGTGAAATCAGAAGGGAAATAAATGATACCGTTGACCTTGCGTTCCTGCATCATCTTTTCCGCCTCGGCCATATTCACACAATTCGCTGCGATTTCCACCTCCCTCGTTGCGTCAATTTCCCTTATGAAACGATGGCTGTCCGGACTGTCACAATTGTCAACAACAGCGACCGGTGTGTCCGAAAG
>CAKUSF010000173.1 GCA_934678915.1 uncultured Bacteroidales bacterium | reverse complement strand
CGTTCCACGCACCGAGTTATTGCTGAGCTATCGTTCGTGCGTCACAAGGTCAATCTTGCGCACGGATCATCATACTTCTACCATGCGTGGAAAAACCGCCCAAACGCACGGACTATTTTGTCGTGACGATGATCACCGAAGCTCCTGTACCGGAGTTGTACTTGCGGGCCTCCGGAGAATCCGGATTCTTTATGACCTTCATCTCCTTGATGTTGTCCGGCTTGATGGCAATCATCTCTTTCTCAGTCACCACCTTGCTGTTCACGACATAAATTACTTTCCTTTTATGATCTGAAACAGCAGTTTTTTTGCTCCCCTGCAAAGTTGTAATATTGTGGGTTCTAATGCCTTCATTTAAGGATATTGTGTAATTCAAGATGGTTTTGTCCTTCAACTGCGAGCCATCGAAGTTCTCTACTCTAATCTTGTCGATCACATAGACATCGACTGTGTCTGTCACCGGAATCCTCACGCTCATGTTCAGAGCGCAAATCATTGAAACCAAAGTCGTAAGCATATTCAAAATTATTTACAATTCATTGCTAAAAGTTGTATCTCTCCGGTCTCCCCGTCACGCGTCATCCTGAAGTCGCAGTTTTTTCCATCCTTCAAAACCACCGTGACAATAACACCGCCACCGATAGGTTTCGCTGCCACACTCTCGACATCCTCCGAGTTGAGTTCAGCCAAAGCACTGATGCTCTGCGCGATCTCCAGCGGAGTGAAATCCGTTGACGGAGCCTTGGACCTAAGAATCAAAAACATAGCTATAGCTGCAGCGCAAGCTGCAAAAGCTGAAATGCTTTTGAATATGATGCCACGCTTCTTGCCCTGCCTTGAATCTGATTTATGCAACTTAAATTCAGCAACCTCGTCACCTCCGAACAGCTTATCATATTCATCCACCTTGGTTTGTGAATATGCCTCCGCAGACGGAGCCGAGATATTCATAAGCAGCGCGACAGCTTTTTCATCGGCATCGACTGTCGATGTCTCCGCATAGTACGCTCTCAAGCGACGCTCCTCATCGGGAGTCGTGTCTGCATTTAAATAGCGCTCGATCAACGCTTTCCTATATTTCTTATCCTCTATATTCATCATTCAGATCTTTTTCTTAAGTTCCTCCAGCATCCTCCTGCGAGCCGCTGAGATGTTGGTTTTGACGCTGTTTTTAGGCTTTCCCGTCCGAGCCGCGATCTCGTCCAGCGAAAGTTCCTCTTCGTTGCGAAGTATCACGCATTCCCGTTGGCTTTCAGTCAAATGGCTCAGCAGATCACGTCTCAAAACCGCATCATCATTCCGGTCTGTCGCAGCCGAAGCCAGTGAGCCACCTGGGTAATCCCTCTCCCCTATCGGTTGAGTCCGAAGCTTTTTTTGCCGGTAATGATCCACGCAGATGTTCTTTGCGATTCGTACCGCCAACGCCTCCACATTCCTCGGTTCCATCCCCCTGCAGACGAATTCCCACAAAGCAACAAGCGCCTCCTGGACAATATCTTCCGCCTCCTCGGACGCATCCGTCACCCGGAGGTACTTCCGCACCACCGCCAGCAACTTCGGCCTCACCTTTTCGGAGATATATTCAAAATCGTCCATTCACTACCGGATTTATCAACGCGCATTTTCCAACGCCTACAAATAAGTCGCAGAAAACGCCCGAAAGTAAAAATTATTTTCGGAAATCCAAATGTGCACAGAGGTAATAATTATATAACAAACAGATATTCAAGTAATTGTAAAGACACGGATACTTGATGTCAAATTCATGGATCTAGCCCCAAAGTAACAGTCGTGTAACAAAACGATTACTTCTCATCCATGAAGAGTTCGCCTTTGAGGTACTTGACGCTTTGGGTGGCGAAGTCGTGACCGCGTGAGCCGGGGCGGGCGACCTTAAGGTACTTCTCGTACCATTCAAGGGCGGTCTTGTAGTCTTTCATCTGCTCGTAGCAATAGGCGATGGTGGAAAGGGACGCGATAAAGTTCGGATTAAAGCTGTAAGCCTCTTTGTAGTGCTCAATGGCTTTTCCCCAGTTATTCTTACGGTACTCTCCAAGACCGTACTGCTGATGAAGTCTGGACATCATCGCAGGGTCGGGCTGAAGCATCTCCATAGCCTTGTCAAGCCATGGTCTCACATCCTTGTCAAAAGAGCGGTTGCTGTCTGCATAAACTGCGGCTATTGAATATGCCAGATTCACATCGCTGGAATCAATCTGCCATGCGGCAAGGAGTTCTTCCTGAGCGCGATACATGACTTCTGTATGCCAATAGCATTGGCCGAGATAGTAGTGGACAGGATAGGTGTCATTGCCGAGCTTCTCCTGATGTTCAAACACTTTAATAGCAGGAACATATTCATTCTTTGAATAATGAGCTAAGCCTTTGATTGGAGCGATAGTGAAGTTGTCTGGATCCAAGGCGAGATATTCATCTGCCATTGCAATCGCACCGTCATAGTCCCGCTGTGAGAGAAGGATTCTGGCAGCCTTGCTCACAACGCTCTCGCTCAACGGCTTGACCGACAATGCCAGACGATAGTATGTCAGAGCCGAGTCCGGCATGTCCGCCTGATTGAATGAGTCCCCGACCAATGCCGCGATCGCAGGGATCGTGTCCAGTTGCAGCACAGCCTTCCCTGCCTCAGCGCTCTGAGAAAACGCTTTCATCCGGTAGAAGGTCTGCATCTGCTTGACTTTGTAAAGGATGTTCTGCGGGTACTTGGAGGTCAGGAGGAAATATGTGCCCGTAGCTGACTCATAATCCCCGTTTTGAAAATGACAGTCAGCCAGCTCGGACAGAATCTCCTCGTCAAAATTGTCTGGAGTCACAAATGCGGACAGCCTCTCTATGGCATCATCAATCTTGAATATGCTCTTGAGGTATCGAACCTCTTTAAGCACATGTTCTCTCACAGGTTGTGGATCAGTCGCCTGCGCCGATGCGGACTGCACCGACGCAAACAGACTGGCCACTATCAATAAGCTTAAAATGGGTTTCATTATTTGAGTCTGAACACTACAGGGAAGGTGTAGGTAACGGACACGGCCTTGCCGTGCATCATTCCAGGTGTCCATTCCGGAGAAGATTTGATAACACGTAACGCCTCATCGTCCATAGATTTGAACGTACCTTTTAACACTTTGGCATTCGTCATCTTGCC
>CAKUSF010000172.1 GCA_934678915.1 uncultured Bacteroidales bacterium | reverse complement strand
CTTGCGATCGCTTCCATTTGGCAGCTTTCCTTCACAGCGGTGACTTCCATCCAGGAAAAGAAAGCGGAGAAGTTCGCTGAAAAAGCGGCCCTCGCGGTTCAAAATTCAGCGGCTTTTGCCCAGATTCCTGAAAATGACCAGGCTTACTATCTGGATTCTATCAGGAAAGTACAGAACAAAGTGTTCATCGACTCCATCTCTTCAAAGAAGGTTTTCTTGTGGAACACCTACAAAGAATGCAAGACAAAGGAGATTAACCTCGGTCTGGACCTCAAGGGCGGTATGAACGTCATGTTGCAGGTTCAGCTTCAGGATCTTGTTAAGGCAATCTCTGGCAACAGCTTGAATCCGGAGTTCCAAAAAGCACTTGCACTTGCCAAGGAGCGCAGCGTCAACTCAAGGGAAGATTACATTACCCTTTTCGCTGACGCATGGAAAGAAGTGAGCAACGGACAGTCCCTTGCCCAGATTTTCGGTACTTATGAGATGAAAGACAAGATCACTCCAGCGTCATCTGACGCTGATGTCATCAGCGTTATTCGTGAAGAAGCTGAGAGTGCTGTCGCTAACTCTTTCAACGTACTGAGAAGCCGTATCGACCGTTTCGGTGTGACCCAGCCTTCCATCCAGAAACTTGGCAACAGTGGACGTATCCTTGTTGAGCTTCCTGGTGTCAAGGAGCCTGAGCGTGTTAGAAAACTTCTTCAGGGAACTGCATCTCTCGAATTTTGGGAGACCTACACCAATCAGGAACTTTCAAGCTACCTTGCTGAGGCTAATGCAAAACTGGCTGAAATCCTTTCAGAAGAAGGAACCGATTCTACAGCATCAGAAACTCAGCCAGAGGCTGCTGTAACCGAGAACAGCACCGATTCTCTTCTTAATTCCGAGATCGCTCAAAACAAGGATAACTCGGCAGAGATCAATGCCTACAAAAAGGCAAACCCTCTCTTTGCTGTCCTCAGCCCATCTGGATCCAACAACGCTTGCATCGGCTATGCTGCGGCAATTGACACTGCCAAGATCAACAGGTATTTCGCTATGCCTCAGATCGCTGAGATTTTCCCGGCTGAGTTCAGGCCTATGTGGACAGTCAAGCCGTCCGAGTACGTTCAGGGAGACAACATCTTCGAACTCGTTGCCATCAAGTCTACTTCAAGGGACGGAAAGGCCAAACTTGACGGTGGTGTAATCACTGACGCACGTGTCGTTTATGATCACGGTTCAAATGGAGAGCCTTCAGTTTCCATGACAATGAACGCAGAAGGTGCCAATGTTTGGGCACGAATGACCAGTGACAATGTCGGCAAGCAGATTGCCATTGTCCTTGATGACATGGTATATTCGTACCCTAACGTCCAGAACGCTATCACTGGCGGTAGCTCCTCAATCACCGGTCACTTCACTCCGGATGAGGCAACCGACCTTGTGAACGTCCTCAAATCCGGTAAGCTTCCTGCGCCTGCGACCATCATTCAGGAGCAGGTTGTCGGTCCTTCCCTCGGAGCCAAGTCCATCAACGCTGGTATGATTTCATTCGTCATCGCGTTCCTTTTGGTTCTTGTTTACATGATATTCTTCTATCAGGGAGCCGGTGTCGCTGCAGACTTCGCCCTCCTTTGCAACGTGCTTCTCCTTTTCGGAGTCCTCGTTTCTTTCGGAGCCGTCCTGACCCTTCCTGGTATTGCCGGTCTTGTTTTGACAATGGGTATGGCAGTTGATGCCAACGTGATTATCTATGAACGTATCAAGGAGGAACTTGCAGCAGGTAAAGGCTTGGGCAAGGCGGTAGCCGATGGTTACAAGAATGCCTACTCCGCCATCATCGATGGTCAGGTGACTACCCTTCTTACCGGTATCGTTCTCTTCGTGTTCGGTTCCGGTCCTGTACAGGGCTTCGCCACCACATTGATCATTGGTATCGTTACCTCTGTTCTTACCTCAATCTTCATCACCAGACTTATTTTCGATGACCGCATTGAGAAGGGCAAGAACATCTCGTTCGAGAACAACCTTACCAAGAACTTCCTCAAGAACACTCACTTTGACTTCATCGCTGCCCGTAAGTGGTCTTACATTGTTTCTGGTACATTGATTGTCATCGCGATTGTTTCCATCTTCACCAAGGGCTTTACTTACGGTGTTGACTTCACTGGTGGACGTACCTATGTCGTTCGCTTCGACCAGCCTGTCACTGCGGAGCAGGTCCGTGGTGCTGCTGAGGTTGAGTTTGATGGAGCTGTAGAGGTTAAGCAGTTCGGTGGAGAGAGCCAGATGAAGATCACTACCCAGTACAAGAACGATCAGGAGTCGACTGATGTTGACGCTGAGGTTGAGGCTAAACTCTATAATGCGTTGAAGCCTTTCTTCGCTGAGAAAGACATTACTCTTGATGAGTTCAAGTCCACGGTGGATAATCCTAACGGTATCATCTCATCCGACAAGGTTGGTCCTACGATTGCCAACGACATGAAGAGAGATGCCATCATCGCTGTCATCCTCTCCCTGCTTGTAATTTTTGCCTACATTGCCTTCCGTTTCAAAGGTTGGACATGGGGTCTCGGTGGAGTGGTTTCACTTGCCCACACGGCTATCATAGTGATTGGCTTCTTCTCCTTGTTCTCTGGAATCCTGCCGTTCAACCTTGACGTTGACCAGACGTTCATCGCTGCCATCCTGACCATAATCGGTTACGCCATCAACGATAACGTGGTTATCTTCGACCGAATCCGTGAGTACAGAACCCTGCATCCGAATGTGGATGTCAGGACCAACACCAACCAGGCCATCAATGCTACGTTGACTCGTACAGTCAACACCTCTGTCTCAACTCTCGTTACCATGCTCGCCATCGCGATCTTCGGTGGTGAGTCCATTAGAGGTCTTGCAGTTGCCCTCATCCTTGGTATCTGCATCGGTACTTACGCTTCCATCTTCATCGGTACACCTGTGATGTACGATGCAACAATCTGGAATCAGAAGCGCCTTGCCGCCAAGAATGGCACCGCAACCAAAGGTTCTAAGAAATAATCTTTGATTAATGAATATGCAAAAAGCACCGACCCCAACGGGGCGGTGCTTTTTTTGTGCGTAGCGCTTTCGGTCACTGAGCTTGTCGAAGTGATCGAAAAAAGGTGAAAAAACAAATAAAGGCCGGCTGTTCTATTTTTCAGCCGGCCTTCTTGGTATATTCTTTAAATGATTACCTGATCATATTCTTAGGGTCAAGAGCCTTGTC
>CAKUSF010000171.1 GCA_934678915.1 uncultured Bacteroidales bacterium | reverse complement strand
TCCTTTTCAAACGGGAAATCCGCAGAGAGTTTAAGATGATAGTCCCGTCCATTGGCAAGGATCACCGTCAGCATGTCTCCTCTGGCTTTCTGCCCCGTGGACGGATAGAAAATCGCCTCGTAGCGATTGTCACCAGCCTTGTGCATCTTGATGTCCAAGGACTCCGATTGCGCTCCATTAGACAAGAGGCCCCTCTGGTCATAGTCCAGAGAACAATAGACACTGGCCATCGTCCCGTTGAGCCAGACCTCGTTGATTTCAGGAGCCGTGTCCCCGAACTCGTTGCCAAAAGTCAGATTTACAGTCAACTTGAGCAGAGCGTGTTTCAGCTTGACGTCGAGCTTGCCGTCCGTAAGGTTCTTTGGCGTCACCTTATCTGAATACCAAAGATAATCAGCACCGTCAATTCCGGCGGACTGATCCGAAGGGATGCTCCAATAGACAGAACGGCTAATACTATTAAAATTTTCTTGAGAATATGGCGCAAAAGCATAGACCTCAACCTCAGCTTCCGCATTCTTCCAGAGCACCGGGGTGTCGGAGTTCCACTTGCCGGACCCGTCTTGCGTCCAAAGGGAGTTGTCTCTGTTGTACTTGTCATTCGCTCCATAGAACAGGCCGAGACCGAGGTCTGAACCATTGAACTCAGTGCTCCCCTCTGCCCTCGTCAGAGGCGCAGCCACCGTGGGAGAAATCCTCACAACCCCGTCCGCCGGGTAGCCGGACACAGGAGCGTCAGACTTCGAGCAGGAAACAAGAGCTACGGTGACAACGACCGCAATTGAATATATTATGTTCTTCATCATCAATCAAATGTTGTAATTTTCAAACCAGAATCATCCGCACCGTCGGCTTTCGCTCTGTAAACCGGAAGATCCCCTACCTTGGAACTATAATATTTGCAATACTCCGCTTTCACTCCGGCACCCAACATGCCGATGAACGCACCGGCATTAAGGGTTCCATTGGCAGGAGTACCGGCTTCTATACTTCCCAAAAAGTATCCACTTATCGAGGCATTGTCCACATAACCTGTGTAGCCTCCAAGGTTGACTACACCACCGTGAATATCCAGACCATCCGGCAAGGAAACCTTTCCTGACACATTAACACTCTTTATGGAAACAGTGGCAGAAGAAGATCTGCTGCACTTGCCCACAAGACCTCCGACATAATACTTTTCTGTATAGCCTGAGGATGGTTTGCATACCTCATACAGACTCACATCAGCATAGCAATAGAGAGGATCATCATATTGAGTCCTCTTTATCGCTCCACCCTCCTCCATGTCTCCGACAAAGCCTCCAGCCATATAGGTGCCCTTTACCTCCCCTCGTACCGTGCAATTCTCAATAGTGGTTGAATAAGATCTCCCGGCAATGCCTCCACACGCTGAATAAGAGCCATTTTCCGCCATGCAGGAAATCTCAGCTGCACAACCGCTGATACTACCATTCTGAATCCAACCGGCAATTCCGCCCACATAACAATCCCCGGAAACGGTCCCTTCAACCGAACACCCGGAAATGGAACCGCCATCGCACCATCCAGCCACTATTCCAGCAGTCCCGGCAGCCTTGGCACCTATGACTTTCGATGCAACCGAAGCCTTGCGGATGCTGAGGTTCTTGATCACAGCCGTCCCAGAAGCCACACCGAACAGGCCGGAATACATTCCTTTCGAAACCTTGAGATTCAAGATCGTTTTGCCATTGCCATCGAATATCCCGGCAAAAGGATAGCTGTCATTATATCCTATCGGAGTCCAATCGTAGCCCATAAGATCAATATTGCCAGTCAATTGGAAGTATGTAGACGCATAAGAATTGCCCTTGACGACTTCCTGCGCCAGAAAAGCCAGCTGCGCGGCGGTGGCGATCTCGTACGGGCTACCTTCCGAGCCGTCACCCCCAGCGTAGGCCGTGGCCACGTCCTCAGATCCGTCCCACTCGCTATATTCAGTGGCATCAGTGAAGAAATCTCCAGCGCTGCTCTTGTCGTTCCATGGAGCCACTTTGATGGTCCCCATCTGAACCTTGTTCTTCCCGACCTGGGCAGACATCGAGTAGGCGCAGCCGCCGAGATAATAGTTGCCGTCAGACGACTTTTCGAAAGCCAGATCCTCCGCAAGCGTAAGAGTGTAATCCCGCCCGTCCTTAAGCACAACGGTCAGCATCTTTTCGCCAGACTTCTGCCCCGTGGACGGATAGAAAATCGCCTCGTAGCGATTGTCTGCAGCCTTGTGCATCTTGATGTCCATCGACTGAGAAGTTGGGATTGCGATTTGCCCTCCGTTCTCATACTTATAATGGACATAAACCTTCTGCATCGTCCCGTTGAGCCAGACCTCCTTAATTTCAGGTGCCGTGTCCCCGAACTCATCGCCAAAGCTCAGATTGACGGTAAGTTTGAGCAGGGCATGGTTCATCTTGACATTGAGCTTGCCATCAGAGCCCAGAGCCTCCCCGGGCTTGATTTTATCCGAATACCAGAGCCAGTCGGCGCTCTCCAGCCCGGCAGACTGGTCGGAAGGGATTCCCCCACTAGGGGCTATAATCGCTTGATCGTAACCGGAACTGCCGTCATCCGGCACGTAAGCATAGACCACCACCTCATCCTCAGCATTCTTCCAGAGCAGCTGAGAACTGGAATTCCACTTGCCGTCAGCATCCTTCTTCCACAGGGCAGTCTTGCTGTACTTGTCATTATCCCCATAATACAGACCGAGACTCAGCCGCGAGCCACTGAATGCAGTGCTTCCCTCAGTGCCCTCCTCAGCCCTTGTCAGAGGCGCAGCCACGGTGGGAGAAATCCTCACAACCCCGTCCGCAGGATAGCCACCACCCACGGGCTGCTCAGACTTCGAGCAGGCCGCAGCCGTGCAGGTAAGCGCGATAATATATAATAACTTCTTCATATTCATTATTCTATAGCTTCAACATCAATCTCCGAGTCATCGCCTCCATTATTATATCCGCACATAGGCAGACCCGCCGCCCCGTCAATCTGGTAGCTGTTGTTGTTGGTTGCCTTGACCCCGGACATCAGTTTCCCGATGAACACACCGGCGTAAAGTTTTCCATTTGCAGGCTTGCCTACTGAGATGCTGCCACGATAATGGCAGCCGCCCAACTCCACATTCTGCGCCGTGCCGACGATGCCACCGATATAGAACGACTGGACATCATCAAGCGCAAGCCCCTCGGCACAGCTGACTTTGCCTTTCATATAGCAGTCTGATATCTTGCTGCCGGAACCGTAG
>CAKUSF010000170.1 GCA_934678915.1 uncultured Bacteroidales bacterium | reverse complement strand
GCTTTGAGATAGCCGTAGGCATAGTCTCCCTCGACCTGGATGGTGGCCGACTTTATTCCGGCCTCATCACCTTCAAGGAGGTCTGTGACAGTCACTTTGTAGCCGTTCCTCTCGCCCCAACGCATATACATTCTCATCAGCATCGCGCTCCAGTCGTTCGCCTCAGTGCCGCCAGCCCCGGAATTGATCGTCAGCACAGCACCGAGGTTATCCCCCTCCGCACCCAACATATTCCTGAGCTCCAAAGCCTCGATGTCCTCAACCGCTTTTGAATATGATTCCTCAAGTTCCTGCGTCTCCGCTGTAGTGACGGTCTCGTCAGTGCTTCCGCCAAGACTTTCCTTGGCGAAATCGTACAGAACATCAAGGTCTTCCACCTCGGTGGAGGCCTTGTCAAAACCTGTCACCCAAGACTTCACGCTATTAAGGTTCTTCATGAAGACCTCGGCTGCCTTAGGGTCGTTCCAAAAGTCCGGTGATTCCGTCTTCTTCTGCAATGCGGCTACCTGCCCACGTTTCGCAGGGATGTCAAAGACACCTCCCCAACGTCTCCAACCGCTGATGCAGAGCCTCGATCTGATCCTTTAGTATCATCTGCTCTCCATTTTAAATTTGTTCCTGCAAAGTTACACAAAAAGCGAAACATAAAAAGTGAAACGCAATTTATGAAACGGATTTTTCTGTGGGAGAGGGTCACTTCGACAGGCTCAGTGACCGGGGAAGTGGCCGCAGTGACCGAAAAAGTAATCAAACTGACCGGCAAAGCGGACGCTGAGCCTGCCGAAGCGACTGTGAAAGCGCAGTTACCTCAACGCAGGCACATCCGTCTTGATGAGGATGCCTCGCGGAGCACCGTGGTCCAATGGCGAGAGCTCGATGTTCTTTGAACATGAACGAGTCACAGACGCGGCCTGAGGGTAAACCTTTCCTGCGGCTTGGAGTGCTGCGCGGAGCATCGTCTCGTTCTCGTCACCTAACTGACAGCCGTCGAAGGGATTGTCGTCAATCTCAACATCCACAGGGATGCCATCCGGTATCGAAGCGTTACGGCCATTGCAATCAGCGAACTTACTGATCATCACGTACATTCCCCAATCCTTTATCAACGAATAATCGTACTTGCTGTTGTAGAAGTCCTCTGGAGCAAGCAGGATTCCTGCGCAATACTTTCCATAGGTCTGCTGACCAACTAGGACGACATCCATGTAGGGCTTCAACCCGACAATCAAACCTTCGGATGCAGAGGCAGTTCCCCCAGTCACAATCACATAAAGCTTGTCTATTCCCAAATTAGCATCTGACACGTCAATCCTAAGGTTTTGCGAACTTAGTTCATGAATATTCGAAAAATATGTGTTTGTGTCCTCTCCCTGCTCTTTCCAAGCCTTGGCAAGAATTGAATTGTAAACTTCAGTCTGGAATATGTCCCCGGCAGCGACATTTGCCCTCGGAGCTATCATCGAAGCTAACACATTCTCAGTGAATGCATAGCCACCACCATTGTACCTCAGGTCAAGGATTAGCTCCTGAACATTTTCGGACTTAAATCTCATGAACACTTCCCGAAGAGATTGAGATGATTTCAGATCGAACCCAGAGTAGGCTAGATAGCCGACTTCCCTACCGTTCACATCAAATGTCTTAGTGACAAGAATAGGATCCTCATACATGTCAACAGCGTTCAGTCTAACATTCCTCACCTCATCACCGATGTGATCACCATCAAGCTTGGTAACTCCAAGTTCAATAGTACGAGAATTATACGCATCATAAATGTTATCTTTCGTGATAGCCTTGCCGTCAAGAGTTATTATGATGTCTCCACGTTTAAGACCGGCATTCTGAGCTGGACCACCATCGCTGACATAGCTTACAACAAAAAAATACTCCCCTTCCCTATTGCTAATCCTTCCTACTTGAAGGTCATAGCCATAAGTAAGTCCGAGTCCTTGAACCGAGTTAGTGAACGATTCCAAATTATCTGTAAGCACCGTCCACCTGTCCACTTCCTTGCCACCCTCATGGTAGCGGATGCTCTTCACAACCTCCATCGGCATCCTGCAAGTGTCCGGATCCAACCTGACAAGATCTTTCTCAATCTCCTCATTCCAAAGGTAATACGATCCCAACACATCAATCGCATACTGATCCGCCTTCGCCACCTCTGGGGTTGGAGTGTCGTCCTTCCTGTCCGTATTGGCCGTCCCCGCACAGCCTGCAAGCGCAAGCGTCACAGCTGCCCAAAGCACAGTGACACAACACAGATTATTCGTCTTCATATTCATGGTTATTCAGAATAAACATTTATTTCCCATCCGCAATGTGGATGAGATTCCGCAAATATATTCATTTTTCTTTCTCTTTCATTTCTTTGTTGTATCTTTGATTGAATAATTTGTCTTGAGGCGATGATCGGCATATTCGATTCTGGTTCAGGCGGGCTGTCCGTGCTGCGGGAGATTCTTCGGCTTCTTCCGGAGGAAAGGTTTGTCTATTATGCGGACAACGCCAACTGCCCTTATGGGGAAAAGACACCCGTATTCATCCAAAACCGCAGCAGGGAGATCACTGAATATCTCCTCTCGCGTGGAGCGCAGATCATAGTGGTGGCGTGCAACACAGCCACAGCGGCAGCGATCACAACCCTTAGGAATGAATATTCAGTCCGCTTCATCGGGATGGAGCCTGCGGTCAAACCGGCGGCGCTCAGCTCAAAGACCGGAGTGATCGGAGTTCTGGCGACGGCAGGAACCCTGAAAGGATCCAAATATTTGACAACCAAAGGCATCTACGAGGATGACGTAAAGATTGTCGAGCACGTGGGACAAGGATTCGTGGAGCTTGTGGAGAACGGTATTTTAGACGGACCAGTGGCGGAAGAGACCGTCCGGAAGAGCCTCCAGCCGCTTCTTGACGCAGGAGCGGACAGGATTGTGCTCGGATGCACACACTATCCGTTCCTGCGGGATGTCATCCAAAGGGTCGCCGGACCTGATGTACAGATTATTGACCCTGCTCCGGCGGTGGCCAAACATCTGGTGGAGGTGATGAAAGAGGAAGGGCTGCTTGTAGGGAATGTGGCTTCGACAAGCTCAGCCACCGAGGCTACAAGGCACAATGGATATTCGGTCGCCAAGTCTGCCGAAGCCACCTTAAAGCCCGACATCGACCTGATCACCTCCGGTGACGGCACCTCCGCCCAACGCATCCTTAGCATCATTCTTGAAGAAGACGGCTTCCGTCACATCAATCAGTAAACAAAGGCAACCGCCAAAACACTTAAAGAAATGGAATCAAACAACGGAATCGAGGTCAAAGACTTCGCCTACTGCTCCGACAAGTACCAGTACACGATGG
>CAKUSF010000169.1 GCA_934678915.1 uncultured Bacteroidales bacterium | reverse complement strand
GCTTCCAAATTACGAGGTCCATTAAATGCAAAGATGAGAAAGTTCATTAACTATTGCAAAGAGTCCTACGTGGAACTAACCAAGAAGGTCACATGGCCTACCTGGGACAAGCTTCAGAGCTCTGCCCTATTGGTAATGGTAGCGACTGTGATACTCGCGTTGGCCATCTTCGTGGTTGACTATGCATTCGAGCATCTGATGACAGCGATTTACACATTGTAATTTGTTTGATTACCCATGGGTGACATGAAATGGTATGTCCTTCGGACAGCAGGAAGCAAGGAAAAAAAAGCTAAAGACTATCTTGAGAAAGAGATTGAGCGATTTGGCTTACAGGATCAAGTTGCACAGGTCCTAGTTCCGGTAAAGCGGGAAATTGTTACCAAGAACGGTAAAAGGAAAGTAGTCGAAAGATTGCTTTATCCTGGTTACGTCTTGATACAAGCTCAGCTTTGTCCGGAATTGGAGTACATTATACGCAACGATATTCCTGGAATGTCCGGATTCCTGACAGAAAAGAGGACTTCAGGCACTTTGACCGAAAGAGTTCCGGTGCCGATTCGCGATGAAGAAGCCCAATTTATCATCGGTAATCAAGATCAGAATGTTGATAATCCTGCGGAAACAGAAGTCAACTTTGAAGTCGGTGAGTCAGTGAAGATCACAGACGGACCGTTCAGCGGATTCAGCGGAACGGTTGACGCTATTGAAGAAGACAGAAGCAAACTCAAAGTGATAGTTGTGATTTTCGGCAGAAAAACTCTGTTGGAACTCAGCTTTACACAAGTAACTAAAGAATAACAAACAATTATGGCAAAAGAAGTTACCGGATTCATCAAGCTCCAAATCAAAGCAGGAGCAGCTAATCCAGCGCCTCCGGTAGGACCGGCACTCGGTTCCAAAGGCTTGAACATCATGGACTTCTGCAAGCAGTTCAATGCAGCGACACAACAGAACGCTGGAAAGATCGTGCCTGTAGTAATCACTGTCTATTCAGACAAGTCCTTCACGTTCGAGGTAAAGCAGCCGCCAGTAGCCATCTCACTTAAAGAAGCAGCCAAAATTCAGAAAGGTTCAGGAGAACCAAACAGAAGAAAGGTAGCCTCCATCACATGGGATCAGGTAAAGGCGATCGCAGAAGGCAAGATGCCTGACCTTAATGCATTCACACTCGACTCAGCAATGAGAATGGTTGCAGGTACTGCAAGGAGTATGGGTATCAAGGTCACCGGAAAATTTCCTGAGAACCTTTAATTTTCACACGCGAAATGAGTAGAATTACAAAAAACCAGAAAGCAGTCAACGCTAAGTATGACTCTTCAAAGCAGTACACTCTTGCACAGGCATGTGAAATTCTGAAGGACATCACCTTCACAAAGTTCGACGCATCGGTTGAGTTGTCAGCCAATCTTGGCGTTGATCCTCGTAAGGCGAACCAGATGATCCGTGGCGTGGTCAGTCTGCCACACGGAACAGGTAAAGTTGTAAGAGTCCTTGTGCTCTGTACTCCGGACAAGGAAAACGAGGCTAAGGAAGCGGGAGCTGACTATGTCGGACTCGATGAGTACGTTGAAAAGATCAAGGGTGGCTGGACAGATGTAGATGTGATTATCTGCACCCCTTCAGTCATGGCCAAAGTCGGAGTACTCGGACGTATTCTTGGTCCAAGAGGACTCATGCCTAACCCTAAGACAGGTACCGTCACAATGGAAGTCGGCAATGCTGTCAAAGATGTCAAGGGCGGTAAGATTGATTTCAAGGTCGATAAGACCGGTATTATACACGCAGCCATCGGGAAAGTTTCTTTCACTCCGGCTCAGATTTGCGAGAACGCAACAGCACTTCTGAACGAGATACTGAAACTCAAGCCACAGGCTCTTAAGGGCACATACCTCAAGGGTGCTTCAATCTGCACAACTATGAGCCCTGGTATCAAATTAGATGTCAAAGCATTCACAAGCGGTAGCGCTGAGTAAAAAAGGATTTCATTATGAAGAAAGAATTAAAAGATCAGATTATTGAAAGCATCTCAGCACAACTGAAGCAGTACCCTAACTTCTATGTAGCAGACATCGAGGGACTGAATGCTGAAAACACCGTAAAGCTTCGCCGCGCATGCTTCGAGCAGGGCATCAAACTAACAGTAGTAAAGAACACACTGTTTGCCCATGTTCTGAAAGCACTTGAGAATGAGGAAATGAACCTTCTTCTCCCAATTCTCAAAGGCAACACGGCAATCATGTACACCGAGACTCCTAACGGTCCTGCGAAGTTGATGAAGAAACTTCAAAAGGAGATGGGAAAACCTCAACTAAAGGGTGCCTACGTACAGGAGTGCGCGTTTATCGGAGCTGAAAAACTCGACGAACTCTGCGCTATCAAGTCTAAAGAAGAACTCATCGGAGACATCGTTTCCCTCCTTCAGGCTCCTATGCGCAATGTTATCTCCGCTCTCCAGAATGGTGGTGGAAGCACAATTGCCGGGCTCGTCAAGACCCTTTCAGAAAAAGAAGAAAAATAATAACAAACAATTTAATAAGTATCAATTATGGCAGATGTAAAAGCACTTGCAGAAGAGTTGGTTAACCTTTCTGTAAAAGATGTACAGGAACTTGCAAAGGTTCTTAAGGAAGAATATGGTATTGAGCCAGCAGCCGCTGCAGTAGCAGTTGCAGCTCCAGGCGCAGCCGCTGAGGCAGCTCCTGCAGAGCAGACTGAGTTCGACGTTGTCCTCAAGTCAGCTGGTGCAGCTAAACTTCAGGTTATCAAGGCCGTTAAGGAAGCCCTTGGTCTTGGTCTGAAGGAAGCTAAGGATCTTGTAGATGGCGCTCCTAAGACAGTTAAGGAGAAAGCCTCAAAGGCCGAAGCTGAGCAACTGAAAGCTGCCCTTGAAGAGGCAGGCGCTGAAGTTGAGGTTAAATAACCCAGCTTCCCCTGGCGGGAAAATCATCAGGTTTAGAGCCTAAGAAGGCTCTAAACCTTTTTGTCGTATTAAGTTTTTCTCCATTTCCTAAAGGCAGAACATGTCAAAAAAGACTAATAACAAGCGAATAATGTTCGCTACATCGAAGATTTTGGAATATCCTGACCTTCTGGAAGTTCAGCTGAAATCATTCAAGGATTTCTTCCAGTTGGAGACAACACCGGAGAATAGGAAGAACGAAGGTCTCTTCCAGGTGTTTCAGGAAATATTCCCAATCGAAGACACGAGGAACAACTACAAGCTAGAATTTATCGACTATTTCATCGATCCTCCACAGTATTCGATTGACGAGTGTCTTGAGAGAGGGCTGACCTATAACGTTCCTCTGAAGGCAAAACTCCGCCTTTCGTGCACAGATCCTGAGCACGAGGACTTTGACACAAGAGTCCAGGATGT
>CAKUSF010000168.1 GCA_934678915.1 uncultured Bacteroidales bacterium | reverse complement strand
CTTCCCCGTACGTCGAGTACCAGAAAAGGATCAAGGAGATAAAAGGAGTGCATTACCGCTTGAGTCAAGAGCAGTGGAACAGCATCGCCCACAAGAAATTCAAAATCTACGGCATTCCTGCCTACGTCCTTGTCCACAAGGACGGCACCTACGAGTTCCGCGAGGACTTCCTCTTCCACGACACGCTTATCTCAGCGTTGAAGTCCATGCTGTAGCATGAATAAAAGACATCAACGCCAAGATTATTCAGTGTACTTCGTCGGGAGGACCGGCATTCTGGGTGCAGACGAAAGCAGCAGTGAAGGAGTCTCCTTTAGGCTTGTTGCTGTGTACGGAAGGAAGCGAGTAGCAGATAGAACTGCTTCAACTCGAAAAGTCAGGCATCAAGGTAGCCAAGTATATGACCGAGTTGCCGGCTCGCGAGGTGCTGATGCGGCAAATCAAGAGGTCTCTGGAAGTGTCAAGAGAGTTGATGATAGAGAAAAATAATAATCTGGAGGAATAGGAAATGGAAAAGGTCTCACGAAGAATACTTTGTACAGATTTGTGCAGTTCTATAAGACTTTCCCAAACATTTTCCAATCACCGATTGGAAAATCCTAATTACTCACTTGGACGCATTATTATCTGCTCTTGGATGTAGATTATGAGGCTGCCCGTAACTGGTATGCCCACGAGGCTTTCACTGAGACTTGAAGCGTACGGAAGGCGACAATCCTACCATTAGATTGATATTGTGCTCTGATACGAGTGCGGACATGGCCCGCTATTCCATATTGAAGGGACTCTGATCAGTTCAGACATCAAATCTCCAGGCCGGGCAACCTTCTTCGGGTTGTCCGGCCTGGCTTACATTATCAATATTAAACTTATGGGATTCAGTCGATTACGGCGAAGGTCATCAGAGAGGAGACGGAGAGGGCGACCAGGATTATCAGCCAGATGACGAAGAGGACGAGACCTGGGTGCCATTTCGGGGATTTGAGGCCAAAGATGAGCATCACGCCACCGTAGAGCATGCCGAAGAATGGTATAGCGACAACAAGGATGGCTGCGATCATCACAATCGGGATGGAGATGAAAGAGATAAACTCTGGAGCCTCAACAGCGATGTGCTCAACGAACTTATTGTAGAAGAAACTGCTGCCTAGGATCTCACCGCCCCACCAGAATGAGCATAGGAACGCTATGCCAGCAACTCCGGCCAAAAGAAGGAGAACTCCGATTATGCCGGAGAATATCCTGCTGACATTACTCCATGTTTGCGTGTCACGAGTCCTTGGTTCCTCACGAGGGGTGTTGCGAACGCGCTCGCTGATGTCATCGACGGTGCCTCCCTCGCCTCTTAGTTCATCACGCTGGCGGACCGTCTTCACTGCAGGCATGCATATCCATAGGATGATGTAAATGACTGGGACGGAAACATGAATCCACGGTTCAAGAGGCCAGAAACGGAAATCAAGAACGCCAAGCAGAGTCAGGACCACGAAAGATATCCTGAATATGGCTGGATCCACATTGAGATAGGTGGCTAGGCCGCTGCATACTCCGGCTAGTTTTCCGTTGGCGGGGTCACGGTAGAGTCTGCGACGGGGTTTCGCGTCATTTTTGGAAGAGTTCCTTGACGAACGTCTGGACGCTTCGGCAGGTTCAGCGTCCGGAGATGTGCTGGTCGCTGAGCCTGTCGAAGCGCCATGGACATCAGTAGTCTCCTCCTCTATCGTCTCAGGACGGCCAAGCACAGAGATGACTTCATTAACCATGGCAAGTGTGACAACTCTGCCACTGCCGGATTTTTCCAAAAGCAGTTCGGCCATCCGTTCCTCTATTCCTTCCATCACCTCGGTACCGCTCTCTTTTCTGGAATAGAATGCATTGAGCTGGTCAAGATATTCCTTAGCAGCGAGACTCGCGTTGTCCTCCAATGAGAACACATAGCCACCTATGCTGACATATTCAACTTGTTTCATTGTCTTTTAGCTTTATGAAGCGGGCCTCGATCGGTCGCTTCGCGTTCATATTCATTGCTTTATAGTCTTTATGGTCTCCACAATTTCCTGCCACGCCTGATCCATCTCGCGGAGCTGCTGACGGCCTTTCTCGGTGATGCAGTAATATTTCCGTGGAGGCCCTTGAGTTGATTCCTCCCAACGGTAGGAAAGCAAGCCTTGGTTCTTCTGGCGGATCAGAAGAGGATAGAGCGTGCCCTCGACCACGATCATATTCGCGGATTTCAGGTCATCTAGAATCGAGGAAGCGTAGGCCTCCTTGCGGGCCAGAATGCTCAGGATGCAATATTCAAGCACCCCTTTGCGCATCTGGGAACGTACATTTTCAGCGCTATTTTCCATAACCATTCCTCCTTTGGCTGAATCTCGCCATGTTTTCCGCTGTCGGCTCAAAACCTCTCATCTCGCACTTTTCAGCCGGAGTCCTCGCTGGAGGTACAACTATCCACAACACGAGATAGACAAGAAGACCGGTACCCCAAAGCAGCAAGGCCAGTAAAGCGAGGATTCTTACTAAAGTGATGTCAATGTTTAGAAACGCTGCCAACCCAGAGCAAACACCCCCTATCGTCTTGTTGTCCATGTCGCGGAAAAGTCTGCGACGAACTGTTCCTTGCGCACCATTATAGGAAAAGTCTGGGCCACTTCCAGGATTCGAACCAGAATATTCATTGTCCATCCCGAATTTAGTCTCCTCTCCCGAAGCATTATTTTCTGAATATGCCGAATAAGGTTCCTTCGAACCGTCCGGCATGCCAAGTTGTTCCACCACCTTTGTGACAAGAGCCAGATTCACAACCCGATAGGATGCTCCTCCAGTTCCCTGATCGAAGAGTTCCGCGATCCGATTCTCTAGATCTGACATCACCTCTTCCTTCGCGGACTGAGTGTCGCGATCCAGACGAGCCTTGAAGTGTTCAAAATAAGCGGTAAGTCTTGCATAAGCATCCTCGTCCAAAGAGAAACTTCTGCCACCTACACTGACGTTTACGACTTTTTTCATTTTAGTAATATGTTATCTATAAATATTTTAACTTCCTAAAAGGCTATGATTTACTTTCATAATCCTTGCTTTGCAATTAATTTTACAATGCAAAGATATAAATAATTTCAAATACCTTGCAAGACAAAGTACTAAAAAATATGCAAAAAGTACATCTTGAGTTCCGTTCCACCTTACGATGTTCCGCCTCTAGTCATTCGCGGCATAAGGAGCGAATAATTGTGAATGAAGATAAAATACGGTAACTTCGCGCAAAACTTCTACAGAATCATGCGAATAAAGTCAGTACTCTTGTCCTTTGCTCTGGCAGTAGTGTCGTGCGGGACACCTGAAAGGATGAACATGGAGGATCCGGTGGACTATGTGAACCCACTGATGGGGACAGCGTCCAGTTACGAACTTTCGACAGGTAACACCTATCCAGCGATAGCTTTGCCGTGGGGAATGAATTTCTGGACTCCACAGACGGGAGCGAA
>CAKUSF010000167.1 GCA_934678915.1 uncultured Bacteroidales bacterium | reverse complement strand
GGGAACACAAGCGCGAACGAATCCCTGCCGTTTTCAGGCATGAAATACTTCTTCCCGGGTGTCAGACAACCTGAGTGGCCTGTCATCCGCAGCTTTTTCCCGTCCTTGGCCATGATGTAGGAAGCGGTGTCGATAAAGATCCAATTCTTAGGACGATACTTCGCACTGAAGTGAATCGTTGTGGAGGAATCAGTCAGCACTATGCGTCTTATGTCCAAGGTGCCGCCCGGAGAGTAACGGTCAATTATAGGGTAGTCCAGCACTGTCGTGTCATTGGTATTTGCCACCGTGGCGACACCTCTCAGGCCCGCACCGCATGATTCGAGGCCGATGCCCAGAATAACAGTGGCCATCGCCACAAACAGTCGGTGTTGATTCGTGAATATCATCGCGGTTACTGTTTGATTATCTTCAAGAAGTTATTATCGCAAATCCTCAGCATTTGTGCAGACTTCCCAATGACCGGTTTTATTGCTGCCGATTCTTTTCAACAATCCAGCTTTGCAGAGAATGTTTACTTGATATTTGGCACTTGCGAAAGACATATTTTCAATATTGTTAGCCAATTCTTGCTGCGTGGCTGAAGGGTGTTCTTTTATATAATTTATGATTGAATGTTGTTTTTCAGATAATTTATCGGACGATTTATCGGACGATTTATCGGACGATTTGCTAGCCATAATAAACTCCTTATCGACTTTCAGCATCAAATCCACCTCATTCAAGTCCTGTCTCTCTGTCAATTCAGGCTCAGCCCAATTCTCATCCTTCCAAGTCTTCAATATGCTCGGAAAGCCAGATCCAATGTTCTCTCCATAACCTATCATACGGAACATTTGTTGGATCCTCGGATTTCTCGCCTTAGTGTGCATTCCTTCGTAGATGGAAGACAACGATATTCGCAATATGCCGGGATTGGAAAAAAAGAAACCATTCTCTCGCTTCTCTATCCTCAGCACGCCTGTTGTCGGCATGTCCGCATGGATGATTGCATTGGTGAGAGCCTCTCTTATTGCCTTATGCACAGGAGTGTCATCTTCTCGAATCACACCATTCAGATGGAAAGGAATCTTTAAGCCTATTGTCAGCTTAGGATAAACCATCCTCATGAAATTGTAAAGGTTGTTTTCCCAACGTCCATCATACGTAAGCCGGTCACTATATCTCTCTCCTTCCATGCAATTGGTGAGATCAATGTAATCCATCCGGAAATTGTCAAAGGCCTCTCGTATGGGGAGTCCCTTGCCGAACATGAGCAAACCTGCGACAGTCAATCCTTCCCTCCGGGTTACGCGATCTATAGCGTAGCCTCCCATATTCATAAGGAAGTCTTTGTCGTCAATATCTTCCCACACATGGCCTGCATTCCTTAGCATGAAGGCGGTACGATAACGATGCAATGTCGGCATATCGATATCGTCCATGGTAAAACAATCAACTATCGATCCGTCATTGCCATCGTCACTTGAATCACGCACCATCGCTTTCCATTCTGACTCTGTGCAATGATAGTCTCCTTCATGGTTTCTCTTGTATGTTCCTTTGGCAGGATTCTCATTGATATACACAGGACGGAAATTATAAGGAGCTCTCGGTACATGGATGGCAACTACATCCACATTATCAACTTTGATAATCTCCACATCATTGTCCAGCAAAATGTTGACGCTGACCTTGCTGCTGTTCATGGTATTCCAGAACTCCTTGATTAAGTTATCGGCATTTGTAACACCGGTTGTCAAAAACCTTTCATCACCTTTAACTTCGTCAACTCCCAACAATATAATTCCACCGTCAGTGTTTGCAAAAGCGGAATATGTTTCCCAAATACTTTTGGGAAGTCCACCTTGCGCTTTCTTGCATTCCAAGTTGATGTTCTCACCTCCGGAAAGAAGTTGCTTGATTTCCGTCTCAGTCATTTGTCCGAATGTTGGTTAAGACTATAAATATACATATTTTTCTTTTTATGAAGTGGAAATATTCTTCTTGGGTGAATTGCTGAAGGCTGATTAATGAAAATTCCCGACACCGTTTGAATTGGTATCGGGGATTCCTATTCAGTAGTCACCTCGTTTGGTAGAGGCGGGATATTCATTAAAAGAACTCCTCTGTGTTCTTGTCGAGGTTGTCTGAGTGGTCTTCGGTGTTGGCGTTGAAGTCGTTCTTCGGGCCGAAGTTCCGGTGTCCGCTGCTCCTGCGGTCATCACCACCTCTGCGGTCGAAGCCGCCTCTTCTGTCATCGCCACCGCGACGGTCGAAACCACCTCTGCGGTCATCACCGCCTCTACGGTCTCCACCGCGGCGATCATCTCCACCCCTGCGGTCGAAACCGCCTCTGCGGTCACCGCCACGGTCATTGCCTCCGCGTGGACGACGCTCCGGCTCAACGTAGCCTTCCGGTTTCGGTTCTAGAGCCCTCATAGAGAGTCTCATCTTTCCGGTCTTTGGATCGATCTCAAGGAGTTTTACGTCAACCTCCTGGCCGACTGTGAGGACATCCTCGACATTTTCGGTTTTGTTCCAAGCAATTTCGGACACGTGGAGAAGGCCTTCCTTTCCAGGAAGAATCTCAACGAAAGCTCCGAACTCAAGGATTGAGACAACCTTACCGTGATAGGTCTTGCCGACCTCTGGAACTGCGCAGATGCCCTGAATCCAGTCGTAAGCCTTCTGCATGGCGGCAGCGTCGTTGGTCGCGATGTCCACAACTCCTTTGCCGTCAACCTCATCGATAGAGATGACAGCACCGGTCTCGGCCTGGATCTTCTGAATGGTCTCGCCACCCTTTCCGATGACAGCACCGATGAAGTCCTTGTCGATCTCGAAGGACTTGATTCTCGGAACAAACGGCTTGTAGTCCTCACGAGGCTTGTCGATGCATTTCATCATCTCACCCATGATGTGCATTCTGCCCTCATGAGCCTGCTGGAGAGCCTTGGCGAGAACCTCGTAGGAAAGACCGTCAACCTTGATGTCCATCTGTGTGGCGGTGATGCCGTCCTTGGTACCGGCCACCTTGAAGTCCATGTCTCCGAGGTGATCCTCGTCACCAAGAATGTCGGTGAGGATAGCATAACGGCCGTTAGGATTCTTCTCATCGGTGATAAGGCCCATGGCCACACCTGCTACCGGCTTGCTGATCTGTACGCCAGCGTCCATAAGGGCGAGGCAGCCTCCGCAGATCGAAGCCTGTGATGAAGAACCGTTGGATTCAAGAATATCCGAAACCACGCGAACAGCGTAAGGGAACTCCGGAGCCTTAGGCATAACGGCCTTGAGGGCTCTGAAAGCCAGGTTTCCGTGACCTACCTCACGACGGCCTACGCCTCTCTGGGCCTTGGCCTCACCTGTTGCGAAAGGAGGGAAGTTATAGTGGAGGACGAACTGCTGGGTTTCCTGTACGAGAACCTCGTCCATCTCTTTCATGTCCATCTTTGTTCCGAGGGTGACAGATGCAAGAGCCTGAGTCTCTCCACGGGTGAATATGGCTGAGCCGTGGGCGCAAGGCAGGCAGTCAACCTCACACCAGAT
>CAKUSF010000166.1 GCA_934678915.1 uncultured Bacteroidales bacterium | reverse complement strand
TCCGGAGCGGAGGTGATATATTCATCAAGCAGACGGATCGCTTCATCAGTCCCGCCTTCCACAAGAATCTTTTCTATTGCCGTTAGTTCAAGCATCACTTAGAAGCTGTTTTGATTTGTTTGTTTGAAGGTTTGAGAGTGAAAAAATTCAGGTTCGACCGCTTCTTCCAAGGAAGATAGCGGTGCTATCTGACTGAAGAAGCGGGAAGAAAATGAAGATTTTTCACCTCAAAGAACATTTCAAATAAATTAAAACAGCTTCTTAGTCAACGAACAGACACCAATTGTGGGTGTCCTCCTCAAGTCCCTTCTGGATGCCGATGATGCGGTTGTAGAGTTTCTCGCTGACAGCGCCGCACTTATCCGGAGAGCCGAATGTGTAGTGACGGGAAGCTTCCTCGCACTCAAGCTGAGGCTTGTCGTCAATCGAGCAGATCGGAGTGATGACAACAGCCGTACCGCATGAGTTAACCTCGTCAAAATCAGCAAGTTCCTCTACCTTAATCGGACGGACCTCGACATTTAATCCCATGTCAGCGGCCACCTTGCGCAGACTGTTGTTGGTGATTGACGGAAGGACACTTCCGGAACGAGGCGTGATGTAGGTGTTGCCCTTAATCGCGAAGAAGTTGGACGAGCCAAACTCCTCGATGGTCGTCTTTGTGGCCGAGTCAAGGAACAGAAGCTCTCGATAACCTGTGTTGTGCGCGATGTTGTAGGCGTGGAGCGACTGGGCGTAATTGGCTCCGAGCTTATAGCAACCTGAGCCGAATGTGGAGGCGCGGTCATAGTTTCTCGAAATGACAGCATTACCGGGGCTGAGGCTCTTTGCTCCTGAATATGTCCCCACAGGCGAACACATCACAGCGAACATCACGTCACGCGCGGAATGAATACCGAGCTGTGGGTTGATGCCGAACAGCGCAGGACGAAGGTAAAGGGAAGCCCCGCTCGCCTCATACGGAGGAAGATAGTCAATGTTCTCCTTCACACACTGAACGCACATATTAATGAACATTTCCTCTGACGGGTACGGCATGTCGAGATAAGTCGCACTGTCAGCCATTCTCTTGGCATTCTTGTCTGGACGGAAAAGCCTAATCTTGCCGTCAACTCCACGGAACGCCTTCAATCCCTCGAAGCAGGAAGGAGCGTAATGGAATATTCCCGCAAAGCTGCTGAGGCAGATATTGAAATCCTCGGTGACGGTAGGTGTTTCCCATTTTCCGTCAATGCAGCGGCTGTAAACCAAAGCCCTTGTCGGGGTGTAGCTGAAAGACAGCTTGCTCCAATCTATATTCTTCATCATTTTATAATTTAATCTTCAATTATTCTATCCTTATTATAAGTGTGAATCTTTGTCTGGCCGGAAAGGATCATGTAGCCATTTTCCGCAAGGCTGTTGATTTCGTCTTCTCCTGGGAACACTTCAACCGGAGCGATAAATCCGATTTTGGCCTTAATGGCATCCATGAGCATCTTGCTGTGAGCTATGCCTCCCGTCAGGAGAATAGCATCGACCTTGCCGTCAGCAGTGGCGGCCATCGCGGCTATGTACTTACAGATGTTCAAAACGTATGCCTTGAGGAAGGTCTGCGCAAGTTCGTTGCCGTCTTTGGCCATGTTCTCAACGTCCAACATACTGTTAGTGCCGAAATAAGCCACCGCTCCGCCACGTCCTATCAGCTTCTTCTGAATCTCCTCCTTTGTGTACTTACCGCTGAAACACATGTCGATAAGCTCGAACGGAGGGCAGCAGCCAGCTCTCTCAGGAGTGATAGGGCCGTCCCCGCCAAGGCCATGATTGGTGTCGATGACCTTTCCGTTGCGATGCAAGGATATCGTCGCACCTCCGCCCATGTGGGCCACAATCACAGTGACATCATTTGTCTTGTGGCCATGTTCGCGCAGATACCTTCTGACGATGGCCCTTGAATTAAGGGCATGGAACAGAGTCTTTCTGGTAAACTCCGGGATACCCCCCATCCGACACTCCGGAAGCATTTCATCTGCCATCGGAGGGTCAGCGATGTAAGCCACACATTTTCCGAACCGTGGTGTTAGATGCTTCTCCTCCCTGATCTGATTGATCTCCTTGGCTACATCATCGGCCAGAATAGCGCTCAGATTGCAGGCATGGTTCCCGTCGCGGCAACTCTTCAGCACATCGCGCATGTCCTGGTTCACATTATAGACCCCTGTGATGACCGGAACGATGAGACCGCCGCGCGCCATCACAATGTCCACATCCTCAAGCGGAATGCCTTTGGATGCCATGAAATCCTTGATCGCCTGATGACGCATGTCAGCCTGATCCATTACGGAAGGATACTTTGCGACATCCTCAGCGGTGTGTTCAAGTTTGGTGTCAAAGACCCGGACACCATCGGAAAAATAGCCCAACTTTGTGGTTGTGGACCCTGTGTTGATTATAAGAATATTTCCCTTTTGAGGGACTTCTAATGAATTTGTCTTGTTATCCATCGGATGATAAGGCTTTAATACGACCCTAAATATATTACATTTTTTCAACAGAAACAAGAATATCATCAAATATTATAAGATATTTAGCTATTTTGACGATTATTTTAATAAAAATCAAACGTTTTAACATTTAATTATATATTCAAATATAATAATTAAGGAAAGTGGGATAATTAGAAAAAGTCCATGCCCAGAATATTCTTCGTAACGGATAATAATTGTAAATTTGCATCAAAGGAGGAAATGAATATGAATTCTTTCAAAGAACTTGCACAGGCGCGCAGAAGCCACAGAGTCTACACAGACGAGCCTGTGAGTGATGAATATGTCAGGACGATCCTTAGGGCAGCACTAATGTCACCGACCGCCAAGGGGTTGAGGAAATGGAGGTTCGTGGTCACCGACAACAAGGAGAAGATTGAAGAGCTGTCTGGAATCAGGCCGGCCGGTTCTCAGTTTTTGGCCGGGGCTCCGGTGGTCATCGCGGTGCTTGGTGAGCCACAGGAGCAGGAAATGTGGATTGAGGACGGTAGCATTGCCGCAGTTTCCATGCAGTATCAAGCCGAAGATCTTGGACTGGGTTCATGCTGGTGCCACATAAGGGGACGGGAGAGCAAGGATGCCGGAGTGACTGCGGAGCAAAAGGTCCGGGAGATTCTGAATATTCCCGAAAAGTATTCCGTTCTATGCCTGATAGCTGTCGGCCACCCTGCCGATGAGCGCAAGCCGCAGAGCGAAGATGCCCTCAAATGGGATCAGGTCTGCTATGTTCATTGAGCCGGTAGCTTGTTTTCGGTCTCCGTTCAAGACCAAGTTCGGGATTCCGAGACAGGCCGGATTGGTTCCAGAACTGAAGGGCAAGATCGTGTTCGAGCCTGGGTTCCGCAGTGTTGACGCTGTGCGTGGGCTTGAAGGGTTTGACTACATCTGGCTCATCTGGGGATTCTCCGGCAACAAGCCTCGTTCGGTCACTGAGCCTGTCGAAGCGACCGAGCCTGTCGAAGTGACTGAGCCACCAGTTCCGGTCACTGAGCCTGCCGAAGTGACC
>CAKUSF010000165.1 GCA_934678915.1 uncultured Bacteroidales bacterium | reverse complement strand
GCGTAGAGGGTAATGTGCCCGGGAATCTCATCCTTGACAAGGATAGCGCAGCTCTGGGCCATGATCTCGCACTGGATGACACCAGGAACTATCGGATTTCCAGGGAAATGACCTCTTGTGAAGAACTCATCGTCCTTGATTCTGTATTGGGAGTGTGCCACACCGTTCTCATCTATGTGAGCTTCCTCAATGAGGAGCATTGGTTCACGGTGCGGCAAGAATTGTTTGATTTCTTCCTTATTCATATTCAACGTATTTATGGAGAATCTTCCTAGACGCTAGTCCTCGCACTTTCTGAAAGCAACGCAGGCATCATGACCTCCAAATCCGAAAGAATCGGAAATGCCAAGGGTCAGATCTGTCTTAACCGCCTTGTTAGGGGTGTAGTCAAGGTCACACTCTGGATCTGGAGTGTCAAGGTTGATGGTAGGAGGGCAGATTCCATCGCGCAGAGCTAGGATAGTAGCGATTGCCTCAGCGGCTCCAGCTGCACCGAACATATGCCCAGTCATAGACTTGATGGAACTGATGTGAGCCTTGTACGCAAAGTCACCGAGGGCGTTTTTGTAGGCCAATGTCTCTGCAACATCGTTCAGTTTTGTGCCTGTTCCGTGAGCGTTTATGTAAAGATTGTCCTTTTCTTTGTCGAACCCGGCCTCTTCAAGGGCGAGTTCAATGCATTTTGCCTGTGTGGTACCATCAGGTCTTGGGGCTGTAGAATGGTAGGCATCGCATGTGTTGCCGTAGCCGACCATCTCACCAAGAATCTGAGCTCCGCGAGCCTTGGCGTGCTCATATTCCTCAAGCACTAGGGCTGCAGAACCGTCCGCCATGACAAATCCCGCGCGATTGGCGTTGAAAGGAAGGGATGCGTACTTTGGATCGGTTGCCCTGGAAAGAGCTTTGGCGTTAGCGAATCCTACGATTCCGATAGGAATAGTAGCGTTCTCGCATCCTCCTGTGATGATCGCATCAGCGTAGCCGTTTCTAATGGCTCGAAAAGCTTCGCCCATGGCGTTAGTGGATGTAGCACAGGCCGTTACGATGTCAAGGCATGGGCCTTCTGCGTGGTGCATGATCGCGATGTGACCGGCTGCGATGTTGGAGATCATCGTAGGGATGAACAACGGAGAAATCCATTGGCCGGAAGGGTCTTCAATCATCTTGGCGATCTCTCTGTACTGAGTGGCGAATCCTCCGATTCCCGAACCGAAATAGACTCCGAGCCTGAATGGATCAATGTTCTGTCCTTCTCCCTGTGACACAAGGCCAGACTGCTTCACGGCCTGATAGGCAGCTGCAACACCGTATTGGGTGAATAGATCCTGCTTCCTGATGAAAGGCTTGTCCATTCCATATTCCTCGGCCTTGAAGTCCTTGATGATTCCAGCAATTCCGACCGGAAGGTTGTCGGTCGGGAAAGCCTTGATGGACTCGATTCCACACACACCGTTGCACAGATTGTCCCAGAACGTGTTTACATCGTTTCCTACAGGGGAGATGACCCCCATTCCTGTAATAACTACTCTCTTATTCATTTTTTATCCTTTATATTCTTTTAGTTTCTAGCTAATTAGTTCGGAAGCCCCAGCGAGTAACCTTTCTGCACCATTCATCAGGTCATCGACGATCTCTTTGGCTGTTTCCTTCTTTTTGATCATCCCCGCAACTTCTCCGGCAAGGAAACTTCCGCCCGTAAGGTCGCCATCGAAGACAGCCTTACGCATAGATCCGGTTCCGAATTTCAGAACCTCTTCCTTTGGCACCGAAGGGTCATATTCCATCTTGAAGAATTTTTTAGCAAACGGAGTCTTCAAGCCACGGACAGCGTCTCCAAGCGACTTGCCTGTCACCATCGTGCTGACATCGGAGGCCGCAATCAATCTGGCTTTGTAGTTTTCATGAATATGACATTCGTCCGCGATGAGGAACCTCGTTCCCACCTGAACTCCTTTCGCACCGAGCATGAAAGCAGCCGCGACACCTCTTCCATCGAATATTCCACCTGCGGCAAGAACTGGAATGTCAAGGGCATCAACCACTTGCGGTACAAGTGCCATTGTGTGAATATCCCCGATGTGCCCTCCAGATTCGGCTCCTTCCGCCACAACAGCTGTGGCTCCGAGCTCCTGCATCTTGAGGGCATAGGCAACGGAAGCCACGACAGGGATCACCTTGATTCCGGCGGTCTTCCATTTCTCCATGTAGGCTGCCGGAGACCCGGCTCCAGTTGTCACTATCTTGACTCCTTCCTCAATGATCATGTCCGCAACCTCTCCTGCATTAGGAGCTTGAAGCATGATGTTGACACCGAAAGGCTTGTCAGTAAGTGTCTTGCATTTTCTGATTTCGTCTCTGACGGCCTCAGTACCGAAGTTTATTGAGGAAATAAGACCTAATCCACCGGCATTTGAGACGGCTGCTGCAAGTTTGGCATCAGCTATCCAGGCCATGCCGCCCTGAAAGATAGGACGCTCGATTCCGAGCAAATCACATATTATACTTTTTATCATATTGCTGCAAATATACTAATTAATGTTCAGATTACCACTCTACTACGGCTGCTCCGGATAGCAATCCGGCTCCGAAGGCACTAAATACGAGAATATCCCCCTTCTTGAACATTCCTTTTCTGTTGCATTCGTCCAAGAGGATAGGACATGAGGCTGATGAAGAGTTCCCGTGGTCGGTGATGTTGACAGGAAACTTTTCCGGTGCTTGCCCCATGTAGTTGATGATGGAGTCGATGATTCTCTGGTTGGCCTGATGAATCATGAAGTAGGCGACATCCTCCTTCTTTATACCGACCTCATCCAGAAGACTCTGCACTCCTTCGGTACATGCCTTTACAGCGAACTTGAAAACTTCCCGTCCTTTCATTTGCATTGGAACGCTTTCTTCTTTTTTTGTGATGTACGGAGTGTCAACAAGGGTCCGTGTTTCCCAGATTTCATCGACTGATGGTTCTGCGTGAAGCTTGGTCCCTTTTATGTTATCTCCTTCTGTCAGGACCACGGCTCCGGCCCCGTCACCAAACAGAACGCATGTTCCTCTGTCTTTCCAACTGGCCATTCTTGTAGGCTCCTCTACGCAGGCAACGATGGCGTTTTTAATCTTGCCGGCCTTGTAGTACGTCTCTGCCATGTCAAGAGCATAGACGAATCCAGGGCAGGCACAGTTGATGTCGAACATAGGGCATTTCAATCCTAGCTTCTCTCCTATGATGCAACTCATTCCTGGGGTGATATATTCGGAAACGACATTAGAAACGATGAACAAGTCTATGTCTTCTGCCTTCAGTCCTGACATTTCCAGTGCCTTGCGAACGGCCTCCGTTCCGAGATCCTCAAGATTTTCGTCAGTGATCACATGCCTGGTCTTTATGCCGGTGCGAGGAAAGATCCAGTCATCGCTGGTGTCCAGAAATCCCGCGAGCATGTCGTTGGTCACGACCTTCTTAGGAAGCGCACTTCCTGTACCGATGATTCTCATAAATTCACTTAAATGTTTAATGTGTTCATTGGCAAAATTATGAATATGCCCGAA
>CAKUSF010000164.1 GCA_934678915.1 uncultured Bacteroidales bacterium | reverse complement strand
TTCCCCGAACACCTCATCACAAACCTTTCTGAGGTTCTCCACCTCATTGTCATCAATCGAAATGAATATGACACCGTCCTCGGTCAGCAAATCCTTCGCGACCTTCAATCTCGGGTAGATCATGTTCAGCCAATCTGTGTGGAACCGGCCGTTGCTCTCGGAATTGACCTCGTAGTTCTGCAGGACCATATTCCCGTCCTCATCGAACATTCCGCTCCTGTCCCTGAACTCGCCGGCGGTCTGGCTGAAGTCATCCTCGTAGACAAAGTCGTTGCCCGTGTTGTACGGAGGATCGATGTAGATCATCTTGACTTTCCCGAGATAATCCTCACGAAGAAGTTTAAGCACCTCAAGATTGTCCCCCTCGATGTAGAGATTACCGGTGTTATCAAAGTCCACACTGCTCTCCCTGTCTGGCCGAAGAGTCATGTTGCTCGGACAGTTGGCTATCCTTATAGCTTCACGTTTCCCCGGCCAAGTAAATTGATACCTTTCTTGCAATCCTTCGACAACGTTTTTTGACAGTTCCTGTCTAAGTTTGTCAAAGTCAATTCCTTTCCCGATAATGTCCTTTCCGTTCTCATCTTTTCCCACCACCATCTCCGTCAGGCAGTCCGGAAACAATTTCCCGATTTTCTCGACATTGACATCCGCAATGTCTTGTGTATGCATTTTTAACCGATTCATGGATTTATCAATATCAAATTATCCATAAATATAGTAAAAGGTTTCTGTTTCAGGGTAATGATATTTGTTTTTTTGAGATTCACCGGGGTGCAAGAAAGGTGGTATCGCCCCCGTGACGTAAGATATCAGTGCTGTCGGTGGCAAAAGATGCCAGGTTGCACCCGAGAAGCAAGAGATCAGGGCTGTCGGGGGCAAATAAGGGTTGTTTGCACCCGAATATGTGCCGGTGGTGCCGTAGACAGCGTTGTCTACCACCTTGCGTCTGATGCAATGGTGGAACTTTCGAATGTTTTTCGTAAGTTTACGGAAAATAACACTGACAATGACTATCAAGAATGGAATCTTCGTGGTTGTGGCTGCCGTAATCTGTGCTTTTGTCACCTCGTGCTCTGTGAAAACGGTTGACGTCGCTTTCGATCCGGATGTCAAGGACTATACTCCGGTTGTGGTCGGTATCCTGAAAGACCATCCGAGGGGGTGACGTAAGGATCCGCTTCGGGAAAGGGCTTTATCCGTTCTATCCGGAGAAGGGGGCGGAAGAGTTCCTTACCCTGTCCAACAACGACAGCGGGGACAAGCGCATTGCGTTCTTGGTCAAGGACATGAAGAACGTGACGATCGAGGGGCAGGGGACTGACTTCCTGTTTCACGGTTGCATGGTGCCGTTTGCGGTCAAGGGCTCATCCAACGTCACAATCAAGGGCGTTTCGGTGGACTACGACTACCCTTGGACGTTCGAGGGAACTGTACTGTCCAACGATCCTGTGGCCAGAAGCTTCACGGTAAAGGTGCTGCCGGACACAAAGTACAGGATAGAGGGCGACAGGCTGTTTTTCGGAGGCTATGACTGGGAATATGCGATGGGGGAGAGCATTCTGTTTGACCCGACGACCCACAGGCCGTTCTTCGACACATGCGCCTACGACCACGGCTATTGGTCCGGTGAGATGGGAGCCCGGGAGATAGGTGATGGCATCATCGAGTTCACACGTCTCAGCGCGAGGGATGTGCCGCCGGTCGGAAGCGTCTGGGACGACAAGGGACCTACCGGCCTGAACAGACGTTTCCCGGCGATAGCGGTCCTGTCTTCCAGGAACATAAACATTGAGGATGTCCACATCTACCGAAGCGGCGGAATGGGACTGATCGCGGAATATTCGGAGAATATCTCTGTGTCAGGATTTTCTACAGCCACACACGAGGGCTCTCCGAGAATGGTGACAACTTCCGCGGACGCGACGCACTTCGTCAGCTGCAACGGAAAAATAACCATCGAGAACTGTATGTTCGAGAGCATGCTGGACGACGCCGCCAACATCCACGGAATATACATGCTTGTGGATTCGGTCATGTCAGCGAATACTTTGCGTGCGCATTTCGGCCATTTTCAGCAGGTCGGGAACCAATTTGCCGATGCGGGTGATAAGATCAGTTTTGTGGACAAATCCAATCTTCGCCCGATTGGCACCGGAGTGATTAAATTGATAGACAAATCAGATCGTAAAGCCTATCTTATCGAGACGGATTTTGATCTTACAGGGGTTGAAAGCCCGACGAACCTATCTCTTGAGAATCTTTCCCGTGGGGCAGACGTAACCATCAGAAACTGTACGGTCCGCTACAACAGGGCCAGAAGCCTTCTGCTTTCAACCTACGGAGACATCCTTGTAGAGGACTGCGACTTTGCCTCACAGATGGCCGGAATCTGCGTCAGCGGCGACGCCAATTTCTGGTACGAGTCCGGCAGGACAAAGAACATCGTGATAAGAAACAACAGGTTCACCGACCTGGCCATCGGTGCGAACGGACCGCAGGCCATTCTCCAGATTGATCCTGAAATCCCGACGAAGACCAGAGGAAATGATTTCTTTTACCATAACAGGGTGATATTCACGGGCAACACTGTCTCGACCTTTGACAGCCAGATCGTCTATGCAAGAAGTGTGGGGACACTTGACATCTCCGACAACATATTCATTGACTCAAAGACTTATGCGCCTCTCTTCCCGGAGCAGCCTGTGATTGACGTTCAGTACTGCGGTGAAGTGGCCATCAATAGAAACGACTTCACAAATTGGAAGACTGCCTCCGCGATCAGCCTTCATGAATGTGTCAACGTGGAGAATGATTCCGATCTCATGGTGACAGACAAACCGAATCCTTACCGTGAGCGTGAGTGGTAGGGATCCGGTCTGTTATGTAAATCCGTGAATCTTACTTTTGGGCGGAAGTGTTCCCACCGGATTTGTCCTCTGGTTCGTTGGCCGATTTTTCGTCGGCTTGCTTTTCCTTGTACTTGAACCGGCGGATCTTGTGGGTCGCGGTCTTCTCGAAGTTCTCTTTCATGGCCTCGACCTCACCGATCTTGGACTGCTTGCTGACATGTTTGTTGACATATTCAAGGACAGACTGCTTCATTGACTGGAGGTTGTCGAAGAATTTGTCCTCGCGCTCCTGGTTCCAGTCCAGCACATTGTCATCGAATTTGACCAGTGCGACAAGTTTGCCGTTCCTTTCGACCACAAGGGACTCATTCACACCGCTGAATGTGTTGATCACCTGCTCGATTTCCTCCGGGTAGATGTTCTCTCCGGAAGGTCCCACGATCATATTCCCGAGCCTTCCCTTGATGTAGTAGCGGCCCTTTGAATCCTGGCACGCAAGGTCGTTGGTGCGGAACCATCCGTCGTCCGTGAGCACGGAGCGGGTCCTTTCAGGATCGCGGTAGTAGCCCAGCATCACGTTGTCTCCTTTGGCTACGATCTCTCCCTCGCCGGTTTCAGGGTTCACATTCTGGAGCTTGACCTCCACGTTGTAGGCGGGCACTCCGATCGATCCGACCACTGTCTTTCCCACGCACGCGTTGGTGATCAGTGGAGCAGTCTCGGTCAGACCGTAGCCGATGGCGTAAGG
>CAKUSF010000163.1 GCA_934678915.1 uncultured Bacteroidales bacterium | reverse complement strand
TCCTCATGGTCAAGTCCTTTTAGACGAGGAATCATCATCTTGAACACGATGTCAGCATCGGTGAGAGGAACTTTTTCTATTCCTGGATCCTCAAGGCAGCATCGCTTTCCTAGTTCGAACGCAGCTGCAATCGTGGTGTAGCGTACGCTGCCGATTCCTCCGATTTCTTTCATCCGCCCGGCATCCATGTCAGCGATCATGGACAGTTTGCCTTCATTGACGGCCAGCAGTCTGTTCGCAACCTCAATCACATTCTCTTTCTGCGTTCCTGAGCCAATCAGAATGGCGAGCAATTCCGCGTTGCTCATCGCGCCTGCTCCTTTGGCGAGCATCTTCTCCCGTGGCCTCTCGTCCACGCACAAGTCTTTCATTTTCATAGTTCACTATCTTTACCGCAGCTGTTTGGGAATATGCCGGACCGCGTGCTGACATATTCTTTCATGACCGCGAGTTTAAGGCCGGCAATATAGGCATAGTAAACAGAAAAAAAGTTAAGAAACGTAAATGTCTCCTAACTTTTTTCTGTTTTTTATAGAAATTTCTGTTTTTTTAGGCTGTTTCAGTCACTTCGACGCCTACTTCCTTTCCAGAACCTTTCTTGCAGCCTCAACGATGTGGGCAGCGTCCATTCCGTAAGCCGCTAGAAGCTCTGACGGAGTTCCACTCTGACCGAACTCGTCACGTCCGTTGACATATTCAATTGGCTTTGGAGCTGTGGCGGCAAGCACTCCTGCAATCAGTTCGCCAAGACCACCGGCCATGTTATGCTCTTCTGCGACAACAACGGCTCCAGTTTTGATGGCGGATGATATAACGGCTTGAGTGTCAAGTGGCTTAATGGTTGCGATGTCGATTACCTCAGCGCAAATCCCCTCGGCTTCTAGAGCCTCAGCTGCTTGAAGAGCTTCCCAAACCATGTGGCCAGTGGCGAAGAGGGTAACGTCCTTGCCCTCGTTCAGCACGTAGGCTTTCCCTATCTCAAACGGAACGTCAGGTGTGAAGTCAGCTACCTTTGGACGTCCGAAGCGTAAGTAAACTGGGCCATCGTATTTGGCTGCTGCTATTGTGGCGTTCTTCGTCTGAGTCCAATCGCAAGGGTTCAGAACAACCATTCCTGGAAGCGCGCGCATGAGGGCGATGTCCTCCATTGTCTGGTGTGTGGCACCGTCTTCACCGAGGGTGATGCCAGCGTGTGACGAGGCAATCTTGACGTTTGTCTTGCCGTAGCAAACTTCCATTCTGATTTGGTCATAGACACGTCCGGTGACGAACTCCGCGAATGAACCAGCGAACGGAATCTTGCCGGCAAGGGCCATTCCCGATGCAACACCAATCATGTTTGATTCAGCGATACCGCATTCGTAGTATCTCTCTGGGAACTCGGCTGCAAAAGCGTCCATCTTGAGTGAGCCCTTGAGGTCGGCTGTCAAAGCCACGACCCTAGAGTCAGCCTTTCCGGCTTCAAGAAGGCCGGCTCCAAAACCACTGCGGGTGTCCTTCTTTCCTTTATCTGTGTATTTTTTCATGATATTCGTGAATTAAAAGTCCCCCAATGTTTCCTCAAGCTGGCTCAAGGCGTTCTGGCACTGCTCCTCAGAAGGTACGCTGCCGTGCCATTTGTGGGTGCCCGCCATGAAATCAACCCCGTGTCCCATCTCTGTCTTGAACAGGATCATCTTAGGCTTGCCGTTGCCGGCTCCGGCCTTTGCCTGAGCGAATGCCTCCAGAATCTTGTCCATGTCATGCCCGTCTGCGATGATGACTTCCCATCCGAAAGCATTCCATTTGGCTTCAAGGTCTCCAAGCCCGGCCACTTCCTCTGTGGTACCGTCAATCTGCTGGCCGTTCCAGTCAGTCATGGCAATCACATTGTCAGCCTTGTGGTGGGCTGCAAACATTGCGGCCTCCCAAATCTGTCCCTCCTCAGTCTCACCGTCACCGCAGAGAACGAAGACATTATGAGGATCATTGTTGGCTTTCTTGGCAAGAGCGGCACCTACAGCTACAGAAAGGCCCTGTCCCAATGAACCGGCTGCTTGTGCTACTCCCGGAAGTCCTTTCCTTACTGAAGGGTGGCCTTGAAGACGGCTTCCGAACTTACGGAACGAGCCAAGCTCTGAGGTCGGGAAATATCCCGCTCTTGACAGGATTGAGTAATACATTGGAGTCAGGTGTCCGGCTGAAAGAATGAACATGTCCTGATCCTTTCCTTCGCGCGTCCATGTTGCCGGGTTGTGATCCATGACATTGAAGTACAAAGCTGTCATGAAGTCAGTGCTGCTCATGGAGCCGCCAGGGTGTCCGGATTTGGCCTTTACGACCATTCTGATGATGTCTCTCCTTACCTGAGAGGCTATCTTTTTCAGATCTTCTGTTGACTGCATCTTTTTATTTGATATTTTGAATTTGAAATATGCTAATTCGTTTATAGACTACAAATATAATCCTTTTTTATGTCAGGAAGAAATTTTAACTTTGTGTGTAGGAGATGCCGTTTTTGATTTGCTTGAAGGGGACGGCTTCGGAACAGAAAATTAATAATCATTATAATTAATGGCACACGTAGTTATAATGCCCAAACAAGGGCAATCCGTAGAAAGTTGTATTGTCACCGAGTTTAAGAAAAAAGTTGGGGACAAAGTTGCTGTGGGTGATGTGCTTTTCAGCTACGAGACTGACAAAGCTTCTTTTGATGAAAACGCGAAGGTTGAAGGCACCGTCCTCGCCTGCTTTTTCAATGATAACGATGAGATACCTTGTCTGACAAATGTCATGGTAATAGGCGAACCGGGGGAATCTTTCTCTGAATATGCCCCTTCGGGGGCGGCGGTCACTGAGCCTGCTGAAGTGACCAGGGCTCAAAACCAACAGGAAAATGTCGCTTCGGCAGGCTCAGCGACCATTGAAGTGACCGCATCCACGTCACCGGTCGCTGAGCTTGCCGAAGCGACTGGGCCACTTACCAACGCTCCCGTCTCTCCAAGAGCCCGCAGACTCGCCTCAGAAAAAGGCGTGGACACCGCGCGGATCGCCGGGACAGGCCCTCATGGCCGCATAATCGAGCGGGACGTGATCGCTGCCCATGGCGCCCCTAAGTCCGGACTCGCCAAGGCCATGATGGCTGACGGAGGCCTTCAGGCACCAGCCGCCGGTTCCGGAATAGGCGGAATGGTCAAGGGCTCCGACCTCAAGGTCTGGAAACCTTCGCACACCGAGAATCTTGCCGGAGAGGGTGAGGAGTTCAAGGTCGAGAAGATGTCCAACATGCGCAAGCTCATAGCCAAGTCGATGTATAACTCTCTCCAGAACACGGCCCAGCTCACCCACATGCTCGGAGCTGATGCACGTTGCATCCAGGCTCTTCGAAAGAAGGCGAAAAAGGCCCTTGAGGAAGGGAGAATCGATGCCAACATCACAATCAACGACTTCGTGTGCTACGCTGTCATCAAGGCTCTGAAGAAATTCCCGAAGGTCAACTCGCACTGCCTCGGAGACGCCATGAGGATATTCAATGTCGTCAACCTTGGTTGCGCCGTAGATACCGAGCGCGGCCTTATGGTTCCTTGCGTCAAGCACGCTGAGGACTTGAATATCATAGGATTGAG
>CAKUSF010000162.1 GCA_934678915.1 uncultured Bacteroidales bacterium | reverse complement strand
TGCGAGCATATTCATGTATTTGTTCGCTTAGCATTGATATTCATTTAGTTGCAGCCGTGTGCGGTCTCTTATGGAGAAACTGGAAACCGTCTCTTATGGAGAGACCGCCTTCCCAACACTCTCAATCACACGCCTATTAGCCTTGTCAATCACCGAGTTCTCCAACGAAGCAAGGTAAATCAAAGTCGTCTTTTCCGAGTTATGCCCCATCGCAGCCGCTATTACTGAAATAGGAATATGATGGTTTCTTGCTACGGTTGCCCAAGTGTGGCGGGCGCAGTAGGACGATAGAGGAATATTCACTTTCGCCCTTCTTGCAAGTTCCTTCAGTTTCCGGTTGTGGTAGCCTAAAGCAGTTTGATACTGGCGGAATGCAGTCTCGCTATTGTCAGATTTGATGATGGGGAAGATGTATGGAGTTCCAGCAGTCTGGGAAGAGTACCGTCTGATGATTCTTTCAATGCATGGTTCAGCATAAACCATTAGTCTCTGACCTGTTTTTTGTCTATGATAGGTGATGTATTCCCCGTCATAATCATGCTTTTTAAGGAAGGCGATGTCCACGAACGACATTCCTCTCATGCAGAAACTGAAATAGAAGATGTCTCTGGATAGCATCAATGAGGGTAAACCTTTGAGATCCAGAGCCATTATCCTTTTAACTGCTTTTTCATCCAAAGCCCTTTTCCGTGTCTTGTCAACACCTGTATAGACATCGCTGAATAGTTGTCTAGGACGTGCTATGTGTTCCTTAGTGGCCTTATTGTACAGAGCCCGGAAGATTCTCATGTAGAAAGAGATGGTGTTTCGCATGATTCCACGTTGCTCCAGAAAGGAGTTGTACTCGTGGACGAAACTTTCGTCTATCAGGTTGAAACTGATGTCCCGGCCTTTGAGGAATGCGTTTAGGCTGTTCTGAGCTTTAGAGTAATTTCGTGAAGTCCCGAATCTCTTTTCGAGTTTCATTAAGTCAATCTGTCTTGCCATGTAGCTCAAGACAGTGATTTTCTTCTTTTGTGCCGGTTGGGCCTTGCGTGGATTTTTTCTTGTTGCCATAAAATTAAATAGTTAAGAAATATCCCGCAAGTTTTGTCATAATTGCCCAATGTCGCAATTATGCCCGGTCGTTATTTGATCCGGTAAGGCTGGTCATCGTAGAGGCTGTAGCGCTTAGCTTTTCGAATCCATTTCTGTTCTTCTAGTTTGACATGTTCTCGTAGGTCTTGGAAAGGAATTTCTCCTTTTAGGTAACACAGCATGTCAGGGTCTGCAATCTTTGATTCAAATCCTTCAAGCAGTTCAAACTGTGAATATCTTTCCAGAAAGTAACGTACTAGTTGAAGGGTGTGTAGCAGAGAATGATACTCTGTGCCGGGTTGGAGCATTATCTGGTAGCCGTTGCATCGCTGTCCTTCGTAGCGGCCTGTGGAAGGAGTGAATGAGCAAGGACGCATAAGTACTCCTGGCGGGGTGGGGAGGATCTCTAGGCGGTTGTGGCGGATGAAAGGAGCTCCGAGATATTCATAAGGTCTGGCGGTTCCTATAGCGGGGGTGATGGTCGTGTTGTTCCATAGACCTCCTCCGCTGTACATCTCGCAGGTGAACATTCCGGGAATGTCAGACGCAGGAGCGATTGTCCAAGGAAGCAGTTGGCGCGTGGAGTCACTGGCAAGTGCAGAGATCACGTGAAGGGCGAATGTGGCTCCTATTTCGTTGTACCAAAGATTGCAGAGTTCTCCGAGTGTGAGCCCGTGCCTGTGAGCGATTTTAGGGGTGTGTGGCTCTACTGTGCTTGCAGGCATCGAGCCTTCCACTATTCTTCCTGCAGGGTTGATGTGGTCAACAATGTAGAGTGACGGAGGGTTCTCCATCCCTGCTATCACTTCCATTAGATGAAACACATCTTTTGTGTAGTTGAAATACCTTGAGCCAGCGTCCTGGATCTCCACGACGATGGCGTCAAGGTCTTTCATCACGTCTTCGTCGAACGAGATGTGGTTGGTTCCCGGTGTCAATTCAGCTCCTATCGGACTAAACACAGCCTTGAGGTTTCCCCGCTCGCTGAACAGGTCGTACATGTACCTTCCACGAGCCGTGTCCCAACAATTCTGAGTGCAGAAGCATCCGACTCTGCCGTCCAATAGCGCCTTGTCCAACTGGTCCTCAAGCGCTGTCGTTCTAAACGAAAACATATTCTTAATTGCCTTTAATAATTCTTTTTGTGATAGCAATGACCTCGTTGGCAAGCGCTTCTGCGGCAGCGAGGGTCGGAGCCTCGGAGTAGATGCGGATGATAGGCTCGGTGTTGGAGCGGCGAAGGTGAACCCACTGACGCTTGGACTCGAAGCTGATCTTTACTCCATCTATGTCGTTGATGTCCTCAGCGGCATATTCCTTTTTCATCTCATCAAGAATCTTGTCGATGAGTGCCTTGTCGCTGAGCTCTATCTTATTCTTAGCGATGTGGTACTCTGGGTAAGTCTTCTTGAGCTCGCTAACTGTCATCTTCTTATGGGCGAGGTTGGAAAGGAACAGAGCCACTCCGACCATTGCGTCACGACCGTAGTGAATAGCTGGGTAGATGACACCGCCGTTACCTTCTCCACCGATTAGCGCTCCAGTCTCGCGCATCTTCGTGGTGACATTCACTTCACCTACAGCTGCTGCGTGATATTCACCGCCATATTCCTCTGTCACATCCCGCAAGGCGCGGCTGGACGAAAGGTTCGAGCAGGAGACAGGCTTGTACGGGGCTGTGACTTCCGCAAGGGTTTTGCCTTCTTTTCGTGCGATTGAAGCAGCCCTCTCAAAGAGGTAGCTAGCCACGCTGACGAGGGTATATTCCTCGACAAATGGCTCTCCGTTCTCGCAGATGAAAGCCAGTCGGTCAACATCAGGATCGACCGAGATTCCAAGGTCAGCATGTTCTTTTACGACTGTTTCGCTGAGGTCCGTGAGGTTCTTAGGAAGAGGCTCAGGGTTGTGGGCAAAGTTACCCGTCGGTTCGCAATTGAGTTTGACGCACTCGACACCGAGTCTTTCTAAGAGTCGTGGCATGATGATTCCTCCGACTGAGTTGATTGCATCCAGAACGACTTTGAAATGAGCATCCTTAATTGCTTGTACATCCACGGCCTCTAGAGCAAGAACTGCGTCAAGATGCTCATCGGTGTAGTCATGTTCTGTGACATGGCCGAGATCATCTACGTCCGCGAAATTGAAGTCCTCCGTCTCAGCGAGGTCAAGAATTGCTTGTCCTTCGGTTGCGGTAAGGAATTCTCCGCGCTCGTTGAGAAGCTTTAGGGCGTTCCATTGACGTGGATTGTGAGATGCTGTGAGGATGATTCCACCGTCTGCCTTTGCGAAGGTTACAGCCATCTCCGTGGTCGGAGTGGAGGCGAATCCAATCTTCACGACATCAACTCCGCAAGCCATCAGTGAGCCGATGACGAGATTCTCGACCATGGCTCCGGAGAGTCTTGCATCTTTGCCGACTACGATTTTGTATTTGGCTCCGTTAGGCTGCGGCTTCCTCGATGGGAGAGTAGCGCAGTAGGCGTAGGTGAACTTTACGATGTCAATAGGAGAAAGCCCGTCTCCGGGCTTTCCTCCAATGGTTCCGCGTATGCCGGAAATTGATTTTATCAG
>CAKUSF010000161.1 GCA_934678915.1 uncultured Bacteroidales bacterium | reverse complement strand
GAGTAGCCTATCGTGGAGTTCTTCATGTAGCGGAGCACGACCTTGTAGTAGGCGGTCGGCACGGTCACTTTCTTGCCGTTGTTGTCAAGGGCGTACTTGACGGTCTCGCCATCCTTATAGTCTATGACGCAACCTGTCACGACGTAGAGCGTGTCGGAGCTGTTGGCCCAGGAACGGACCTTGCCTTCGAGAGTCGCCCAGATGTCACCGTTGAACCCTTCCTGAATCTGAGGGGTCATATTCGTACCATAGAAGGTCATGGCGTTTGAGGAATATGATGTCAGTCTGTCCGCTGAGGGAATTTGATGACCTCTTGCGAACCATCCTGCATTGCCTTCCTTGAATCCCTTGTAGAGCACAGGTTGCTTGCTTTCCGGTAGAAGCGGATCAAGTGCCCATGCATCGGTTCTTTTCACCGAACCTCCTATATTCCATTTACATAGCGGATAGGCCACCCACGGAGCAACCAGATTGTCGTAGTCCCAGATGAATGAATAGTTACGTGTCCTGGTCGAGCCGACCGTCATTGAGTGTGTGAAGAAGTCTGTCCCGTCAGGTACAGCCGGAAGCTCTAGCCATCCTGCCACACTTGGTTTCGGATCCGGGTCTGGGTCAGGATCAGGCTTCACGCTTGCCTTTCCTTTCTGGGTCAACTTGGCTGAAGCTTCCCCAGCCTTGGATTTGACTATAATGACTGCAGAACGCTCCTCCTCGGAATTGTTGGCAGCCACATCCAACGAGACATTCTTATTACCGTCTCCTGAAGCTGGATCTATCGTAACCCAATCAACCTTTCCGCCATCGGCATCGTTGGCTTCCAGACTCCATGGCCCGGAAGCCCGGACATAGGCATACTGCGAATGTCCGGAAGCCTCAACCGTCAAAGTTTTGACTTCAATGTTCGGTGGAAGCGCATTGTCCTTGCTCGTGGTTCCACACGAAGACAAAGCCAAGGCAATCACGCCAAGGCACAATGCCGGAATATTCCTAAACGCTATTCTCACGTATCAGTTTTCTTAGAGAACAAAAGGGCTGCCCGTAATGCAGGGCATCCCTTTATCTAGTAACTATCAATATATTACTCCGCTTTAATTCCGAATAGTATCACCCGTATCGCCTCTGTTGTAGTAATGTCAACTTTAATATCAGAAGACTGAGCTGGCAAGCTAAAAGAATAATGATCCGAATCCGTCACGGTAAGAGTATATTCAGGATTTCCCGTAGCTCCCGCATTACCGGCTACGGTTTGAGTTCCTACTACAGTTCCGGCCAAAGATGCTGTCAACGTGGCTGTCTTACCATTCCATGCGACCGCATAGAATGATACCTTCGTTGTGTTAGCCGGAATCGTCAGCGTAGCAACACCAGCTTTTGAGGTTGTACCCAATTTGAGAATATTCGAAACCTTAACACCATTAATCTTGGCAGACTGCTTAGAATTACCCGAAGAAGTGTTGTCGTAGGCATTCGCTCCCAACGTCCACTTGACATTGCTTGCATAAGCCCCCTCATCTGGTGTGTCCCCTCCTGGATTGTCTCCGCCACCTTCACCTTTCTCAATAACCTTAACCTCGGTTACAATTACATTCAAAAGATTAGAGGTGGTGTTGATGGTGTTGAAGAAACCGGTCACCTGAACCTTGTCTCCTTCAGCGAACTCGGAATAAACCGAAGACGGAGCGCTTGACAAAGCTCCTTGCAGTTTAGACGCTCCTTCGACCTTGAAATTGGTGTAGTTGCCATTCTTCACTACCGTGGCCTTATAGGTCACATACTCAGCTACATTCGCGCTATATGAATCAAATGACGAAGTTATGTCCTTCGCATTAGGATATTTCACTTCATTGCCGGAAGACACCACTGTTGTCTTTGGACTGGTAATCTCAGGGAGACCATAGTATGTTGTTTTTGTACCTGAAAACTTGACCTTGTCGCCCACCTTGGCTTCAGGTGTGGAATTATGATAAACATAAATGCTTGAAGTTCCATCCGTCACTACATAACCTCTTGTTGTAACAGCACCTACAAGGACCTCTTCAGATTCAACAGCCGTGTCATCAGCCACTGTAAGCATCTGAGCCAGCGTCATTTTAGTTCCTGGGACATCAGGGGTGTCATCTCCGGCTGAATAGGAAAGAATATGTGCGTTGACGACCTCGTCCTTATCATTGTACTTTTTATAAACACCAGCGAGTTCAACGGTGCCGCCATCCTTTATCTTATCAGAAAATGAAGACTTGGTCTCATCATCAACACTGTAAACATAGATTGTACCGGTCTCGTCAGTGAGGTCGAAACTGCAATACTGCGAATTAAACCTTGAGACTTTGCCCTTCAGTTTGTAATAGGTGGACGTGCTCGCGGTGGCAATGAAGTCCTTAACGGTCTTGGATTCGGCCTTGTCGTAGTCTGAGCCAGGGGTGTCGCTTCCGCCTTCTCCGAGGTCTATACCTTTGGAGAAGTCAATAATAGTTCCAGCAGCGGAAGCGATTGAAAGACAGAGGTCATCAAGACGGTAAGAACTTGCGACATCGGCCTTGACATAGATTCCAAGTGACGTTGTTCCGGAAGGAACTGTGAAATTGGAAGTAGCGAGATCCCAGCGGCCCTCTTTATCACCGTTAGGGAATGAATATTCAAGCTCTACCCACTTCTTTCCATCGTTGGTGATGTAAACGTGGAACTCGTCGTGCTTAAAGAGACTGCCATTATCCTGATTGTACTTCTCCGTTCCGAATGTCAATGAGTAGTTGACACTTGACGGAAGCTTGATTCCAGTCACTGAGAAATAGGCGGATGAACCGAAGAACAAGTTGTTGACTCCAGAACCCTCGTAGTCGGAATAGTTGCTGTTGGAAGTCGAGTTGGCTCTAGCTGACATCGCCTTGTATGAATATACCTCACTTCCCACTCCGGTTCCGGTAGCGTTCTTCCAGCCTTCGAACTGGTCGAGATAAGGCCAGCTTGTTCCCGTTCCGAAAGTCTTTTTGGCTTCCTCTTTGTCGAAGTCGTTCTTATAGACGATCATGTCCTCAGCAGATCCACTCCCTTTTTGCTTAACTGTCAAGGTCTTGGAGTCAAAGCCTATGTCGAACTTGACAGAGCCCTCACGGTCAAGGCCAGTGTTCTCATTAACCTTGATCTCAATGGTGACAGCCTTGGAAGAGGCATCGCCCTCTCTTGGGTCGATGGAAATCCAGTCCTGCTCGGTCGTAGCTTTCCAGTCTCTTGTGGCGGTCAACTGCACGGTTGTCTCACCACCGGCCTGCTCAAAAGACACCTCGGATTGTCCAACCTCCACGGATGGCGCTCCAAGATCCTCTTTCTCTTCCTCGCACGCTGTCGTGGCGAACGAAAGCGCTGCGATAGACGCGATAAAACTCAAAAATCTATTTGTTTTCATATCAATTGTGTTTAATAACAGTTCCACAAAACATAAGTTTCGCCCGAAGGCGTTCAGCCGGTCGTTTCGGCTGGTTTGGTCACTTCGGCTGACTCAGTGGCCGATTTCGGCTTTGTTTATCACTTCGACAGGCTCAGTGGCCGGGCTTTCTCCCCGCAAAATCTTTGCCCGTCAAGCAGTCTGCTAAGTTACGACTAAATATTCAATTATAAAATATGTCCGGACAGCCACTTGGCGAAGAAGCGGTCGGACACA
>CAKUSF010000160.1 GCA_934678915.1 uncultured Bacteroidales bacterium | reverse complement strand
TTGTCGGAAAGAAACTGGAACGACAGGCAGTACCTGTGGCCGATTCCGACAACCGACATCCAGCTCAACGAGAATATGAAACCAAACAATCCTGGATATTAGCCTTATTGTGAGATGAGATATTTGAAAACAGTATTGACGTCAGTCATGCCGTTACTTTCCGCCTTGGCCATGAACGCTCAGATCTTGGTCGAGGCCGAAAGTTTCGGTCACCGTGGTGGATGGGTCGTTGACCACCAGGCTTTCAACAAGATAGGATCTTCCTACCTGAATGCCCACGGACTTGGATTTCCAGTCGCGGACGCTTTTACAGACATTGAGGTTGATGAGCCCGGGAACTATCACGTATATGTGAGCACATACAACTGGACATCACCTTGGTACGACGGGAGCGGCCCAGGTGCGTTCAATGTGATAATCAATGGCAAGACTCTGCCTGTGAATCTTGGTGTTGAAGGAGGCCGGTGGGAATGGCAGTACGCCGGGCGTGCCGAGTTGACAGGAAAGACACGTGTGGCACTGCATGACCTTACGGGGTTCAACGGCCGTGTCGACGCGGTGTATTTCTCGAAGAAGAAATCCGTCCCTCCATCTGACTTTGACGCCTTGAGAAAGTTCCGCAACGAGAGTCTCGAACTCACAGAGCCAGAGGAGATCCAAGACGCGGATCTTGTGGTTGTGGGCGGAGGCATAGCCGGATGCGCGACGGCCTTGTCGGCCGCAAGGTATGGATTGAATGTCGTTCTGGTCGACAATCTGCCTAAACTTGGCGGCAACAATTGGCTTGGAGTCACGATGTCGGGTTTGATGTGCTACAACCTGTATCCTAACATCGGACGTGTCGTCCGGGAACTTAACGGAATCCCGGAGGCATATCATCAGGCTTACAACATTGAACGTGTCGGCAACGGGAACGGATCGGCGATTGTGGCAAAGGGCCGTGAAGAGTTGGCGGACCTGCGCGATGAGCTGATGAGGGACGGAAACGTGAGGGTGTTCCATAATATTCATGTGTTCGCCACTGATTCGGAAAACGGGGAGGTGACATCAGTGACCGGCAAGGATCTTCTGACCCAGAAGGAATATGTCTTCAAAGGCGCTTATTTCGCTGATTGTACGGGAGATGGCGAAGTGGGCTATCTTCTCGGAGCTGATTATCACATCGGGCGGGAACCCAGGTCTTTCGCCGGGGAGCCATCCGCCCCGGAGGTGGGAGACCAAAAGAAACTGGGCGGGACGTTGAATTGGTCGTCAAGGGAAACCAAGTCGCCTTCATCCTTCCCATCCCCGTCAGACATTCCTTGGGCGATCCAATGCTCGGAGGAGTACAACGTGCCGGTGAAGCATTATGAATGGACATGGGAGACGGGATTTGAGATAGACAACGCCCTTGAGCCGGAGTTGGTGCGTGACAATATGCTGAGAGCCATATTCGGGAACTGGGCTTGGCTCAAGAACAATCGTTCAGACTACAATAATCTGGAACTGTGTGATGTCGCCCATATTCTTCAAAAGAGGGAATCAAGGCGCATTATGGGCGATTTTGTCTTGACCGAAAATGACATCAGGAATCAGGTTGAGTACCCAGACGCTTCTTTCACGACGACCTGGACGCTGGATCTGCATTATGCCCGTCCTGACAACAGCCGGCATTTTCCTGGCTGGGAATGGCAATCGTACTGCCACAACACAGACAAGAGTACTTGGATAAGACCTTATCATGTACCTTACAGAGTCTTGTATTCAAAGGACTTCGATAACCTGTTCATCGGAGGAAGGAATATGAGCGTGTCTCACGTTGCGTTAGGTACGGTCCGCGTGATGGCCACATTGGGAATGGCCGGAGAGGTCATTGGCATGGCTGCCGGAATCTGTGCCCGTCACAAGGCATACCCATCGGACGTGTATGAGAAATATCTCCCGGAACTTGTGTCGTGTATGAAAAACGGTGTTCCGAAACAAAACAAGAGCAAATGAGTCTGATCAAGAATATTTTATTAGCCGTCATCGTGGTCATTCCCTTTGCCGGCTGTGACAGGAAACCGTCGGTGTTCTCTATTAAAGGCAATGTCGAGGTTTCATTGACTGCGGACACTGTTTCTGTGCTTAGAAACCCATGCTGTGGCTGGGGACTCTACGACGACGCTGACGGGGAGGTCGCCGAAGCTGGCAGCTATTGGGAAGCCTTGGATGCCTTTGTCCAGTACGCCTCATTCTTTTATGTGCGCTGGCGTTGGTCTGACATGGAACCAGAGGAAGGACGTTATGCGTGGAAGTATGACGAGAATTACCGGAAACTCATTAAAGGAGCCATGGACCGTGGACTCAGACTTGCGTTCAGGATCTATTACGACAGCAAGGACAATCTCAGGCAAGCCACCCCCGACTATGTCAGGAAGGCCGGAGCGAAAGGACGCATCGTGGATGGTCTATGGACTCCGTACATTGATGATCCAGTGTTCCGAGAGAAACTGACTGACTTCGTGACCGCCTTTGCTGAGGAATATGACAACCCGGACATCGTTGACTTTGTTGATGGAGTCAATGCTGGCTGGTGGGGAGAGTGTCATCATCTGAACATCTCTGATAAAGGTGATAAGGATGAGGCTCTTGCTTGGTTTACAAGTCTTTATGGCCGTCGATTCAAGCGCGTTCCCCTTATCATGCCGGTGTGCAGTGGTTTCGGCTACGATTCTGAGAAGAGCATCGCTGTGGACCGCGATGGTTATGCTTTCCGCCGGGACGGATTGGGAAGCAAATGGTTCACCGATAAAGAGAAAGCCACGGTGTCAAGTCTTTATCCCGGAACCCTTTTGATAGGGGAATCATGCTATTGGAAGGGGGACGATTCTGACAGTCTTGGCTTTGATGATCCCAAATATCATTTCAAGAATTGGCGACAGGTCTTTGAAGCCACGTACAAGGATGCCATAGAATATCATTTCAACACGCTGGATCTGCGGAGACCTCTTGAGGCACGGCGGTGGCTCTCCAAAGCTCCGGATCTGGTGGATGCTTTTGTTCGTAACGGAGGGTATAGGCTTTGTCCGGAGGTTGTCTCGTTGCCTGTGAAAGTCAGAAACGGATCGGTGGTCAGCATCGGGCATCGTTGGGAAAACCTTGCGTCAGGAATATTCCCGAATTCAAACAAGCGTTGGGGAGGAAAGTATCGCGTCGCTTTCGCATTGCTGGATGTTGAAGACCAACCATTAAGGGTGTTCGTGGATTCGCAGTCCGATCCAGGCACGTTCCTGAAGGGAAATGATGTGGACTATCTGTTCAATGTGAATATAGAAGATGTCCCTGAAGGAGATTACACCTGGGGCGTGGCGATAGTTGACACATCTGAGGATGACAGACCCGGGATTCGTCTTGCGGTTGACTCCGAGACTGCCGGAGGCTGGGTAAAGCTGAATACGGTAAAGGTCAGATGATGCAATGAAATCAGAACAAATTGAACCCGCGGAAATGCTGGAGTCAAAATAATTCCGTATCTTTGAAACTAATTGGCTTATAGTGTGCCAATATTTGTTTCCGACATCTTTACGAAGATTGCATGATTGATGATAGCAATGCGTTTGATATGAAAAAGTTACTACTGATTCTTGCGGCAGCGTTCGCCGCGACCCCGCTTCTGGCGGAGAAAAACAGCAAGATG
>CAKUSF010000159.1 GCA_934678915.1 uncultured Bacteroidales bacterium | reverse complement strand
CTGAGCCTGCCGAAGCGCCCGATTAGCTCGCTAAACCTGTTGAAGCCCGCCCGGTCGCTGAGCCTGCCGAAGCGCCCCGGCCCTAACCAATATAGATGCCGTCCCGGTTTTACGGACCGGCTTCGTACAGCAATAGACCATGAATGTTAACATAGGATGTCAATATTGAATATGAATAGAGAAAGACAAATATTATTGATGGCCGAGGCGGCGTGGGTGGCTGCGCTGCTCGCGGCGGGGTGCACCAAGGAGGGGAGGCCGGCCACTGGCTGGGAGGCTGACCCGGACGCGGTGCGCATCGAGGCTTCGGTGGGGACGGTCACCAAGACGAACCCGCTCGGCAATGATGAGGAGCAGACCAAGTTCAACAGCGAGGACAAGATTGCAGTCGCGGCTGTGGATAACGGGACGGTGAAAAAGACGGTGAAGTACCAGTTTGACGGCACTTCCTCTTGGACGCCGATGGCAGATGAGTCGGGAGCGACGGACTACCTTGTCTGGGACACCCCGGTCACTTTCCGGGCGTGGTATCCGGCTGGACGGTCAAGTGATGGGGTTGAGTTTTCTTTGCCGGCTATTCAGGATGGAACTAAGGAATTTACTTTGGCTAATGCTGACATTATGTCCTCGGATGACTGCACATATGGGGACATTCCGGTGGACAGGACATTCAAACCTGAACTCAAGCGAAGAATGGCTCTCGTCACAATCATTATCGACAAGATTGAGGAGGAGTTTGACTATATCGAGAATCCTGAATTTGCAAACGTAAAAATATATTCAGCTCACAGTTCAGTCAAGAGACAGTCTGACGGGACTTTCGCATCAGTGGAAGTTCCGCAAGGGATTACACCGACTAAACATAAGATTGACGACAAAACTGCGTTCTCCGCGATTGTCACTCCGGGTAAATATGAAAAGGACTATCATTTCTTGAGTTTTTATATCGGAAATGATGCCTCAGGTTATAAGGATTTATATGTTCAGGGCATCCCGGCCGCCGAGGCCAGAAAGCACTACATCTACAAACTCATAGTGGGCAAGCAGACTGTCAAGATCGGTGGGGTCACGGTGGAGAACTGGACCACAGGCAAGCTTGACGGCAAGTTCGAAGCGGAAGTCGATAACTACAGCGAGTGGGACGGGAAGAAGGCCTCTTCCGGACACACATTCTCCGGCAGCGGCACTTCGGAGAGCCCGTACCTCATCAAGTCCGCCACCGACCTCGCCGGGCTTGCTGCCAATGTCAATGCCGGGACCAATTATCAGGGCAAATATTTCAAGCTTGAAGCGAACATCGACCTTATGGGCCACGAATGGACTCCGATAGGGAAAAGGCAAGAACCTTTCTATGGGAATTTTGATGGGAACGGCAAAGTCATCACGAACTTGACCATATCAAATGCGACAGACTGCGCCGGCTTGTTTGGAATTGTTTACGGTACAATCCAGAATATTGTCTTGAGGAATGCGAGTGTCACTTCTTCCTCGACGGCGGCTTTACTTGTCGGAGAAGCTATAGGAGGTGTGATAAAGTCCTGCAAGGTTGACGGAGTTGTTCGTTCCGACGGTTATATTGCTGCTGGAATTGTAGGGTTAGGTGAATGTGAAATCTCGGACTGTGATATTACTGTCGATTGCCTTGGACAAACAGCAGCCGGAGGCGTATATGGTCAGATGTCAACCGACGATCCCCTTACAATCAGGTCCTGCACTGTCCGAGGACGCATTTTAGGTGGTGCGTCAATTGGAGGAATCGCTGGAGGGTTGCAAGGTTTAGAAGTGACAATTTCAGGGTGCAAGTCTTATGCGACATTGAGTCTGTTCGACAAAAGCTATGCTCCTGCGGCTGGTGGTATTGCAGGGGCAGCATATTTTGGTTGCAAATTTGAAGATTGTGAAGTTTATGGTGACATAGATATAGAGAGCGAAAACGATTCTGAATATTCTCCTCTTTATGTGGGGGGGGCAATCGGCCTTGCCTCAGATGCTACAATATCCAATCTCAAGTTTGAAGGCATGATGAAAGTCAAAAGCATAAAGGAGGAAAAAGGGGTCGGTGCTGTCATCGGGGTGGTGGAGTATTCTCTCACTATCTCTACTCAGTGCACCTACCGCAAATCCGGCACCGGTACATTCCCGCCTGTCGGCACTTACCCGGAAGGGTTTGACACTGGCATCCTTGACAAAATTAAAGGAATCTGATGAATATGAGATATTTCAAATTATACATTATCCCGGCCATGCTTGCGGCCGTAGCGTCCTGCACCAAGGCCGAGGGGCCGGAGGGCGGTATTTCCCCGGAGGGGAGGGCTGTGAGCATCAGCGTTGGCGTTGATTCACCGGAGGGCGGGGCTTCAGGCGTTGAGGCGGCAGGAGCTTCGTCTGCAGGGGTTGGAGTTCTGGGTACCCGGGCTGAAGGCTCGACCCCGTATGCCGGCAGCACGCTCGGACTGTTTCTGGATTACGGAAAGGATTCTTTCGGAGACCCAGTCCGGGGCACGCAGCCCAATGTTCTCTGGAGCAATGACGGCTCAAACAGCTGGACAACGAAGGGGCAGATGCTCTGGGGCAAGTCTTCCGACAAGGTAGGGGTATATGCCTACGCTCCTTACCTTGAAGGGCAGACGGATGCTTCCGCAGTGGAGTTCACCATCCCGACCGACCAGTCTGAGGGGCTTGGGGCGGCAGACCTGCTGTGGTGGTATCCAGGGATTGAGAACAACTCAAGGACTGAAGTCGCTGCCGAGAATTTCGAGGACGGCAGGATCGACATCGCGTTCCGCCACGCCCTTATCAAATTAACGGTGAACTTCACTCTGGCCTCCCAGTTCGAGGGGCATGACATCTCCATCAAGGAGGCATGGTTCCACCAGTCTATAGATAAGGTCAAGATCGATTTTACAGGCTCCGGCAACAATGGCATCCCTTATGTCGGGGTGTCAGCCACGACAGCGAGCGGTGCAACAAGCATCAAGATGCACAACTGCTCAACGGAGGGGAAGCTTTCCTGTGAGGTTCTGTTCTTCCCCCACAGTTTGACCAAAGGTTCCAAGTTGCTTACGGTTACTCTTTCCGATGGCCGGGACTACATCCTGACTCTTGGCGAAGACATTAAGTTAAGTGAAGGCTATGTCACAGGTATCGCCTACGAGATGGCCGTAACTGTCGGCAAAAATAAGCTGGGGGGGGGGAAAATCACAGTCTCTCCGTGGACCGAAAAGGGCAGCCTTGGCGATAATTTCGGCACCGACGCGACCGAATATAGCGAGTGGGACGGGGCGGAAATCGCCACTGCCTACGCCGGGGGCACTGGCACCTCCGAGGACCCGTACCAGATCGCCACTGCCGCGCAGCTGGCCTTCCTGGCGCAGGAGGCAAACAGTAAAGACGAATATACGTGGCCGGAGGCCCGCTACCGCAAGTATTTCAAACTTACAGCGAATATCAATCTTCAGGGCCATGAATGGATCCCGATAGGGACGGTATATAAGAGGTTCGTTGGTTCGTTTGACGGGGACGGTCATACGATCGTGAATCTCAGTGTCAAGGATGGCTGGCATGCCGGGCTTTTCGGCTGGATACAGAACGGGGCCACTGTCAAGAATCTTGTCATCCGTAACGCCACCATCTCTTCGGTGTCGCAGGATAGCGAAAGCGTCAAACCTCACAATCCGGAGGCGTATTCCGGAATCGT
>CAKUSF010000158.1 GCA_934678915.1 uncultured Bacteroidales bacterium | reverse complement strand
ACGGTGATGTCCACAGTCTTGCCGCTTTCCGGATCCGTCCATGGCTTGAAGTTCGGAATATACCTGTCCACGTTGTCCGTGAGGCGTACGTACCCGTTTTCTATCAATTGCATGAAGGCTAGAGTGGTGCCTACGCATTTGCTGACGGAGGCAAGGTCGAACATCGTTTCCGTTGTCATAGGCTCCACTGTCGGCACCACTGATTTGTTGCCGTAGGCCTTGAGATAGACTATGTCGTTTCCCCTAACTACAGAGAGGACGGCTCCTGGTATTTCCTTGGCTGCTATCGCATCATTAATGACTCTGTCTACCTGGGCAAGTTTTTCGGAATTCATCCCATGACGTTCAGGTGAATCGTGTTTCAATGCTCCTTGAGCAAATGCCGGAACCGCCAGTGCGACGGCCACAGCGACTGTGATCAACTTCTTCATTTTGAATATATTCATTTCATTGAGTAACCGTCGAATATTAACTTGCCTCACCATTGTCAAGTCTGCGGTTACTTATTTATGTTATTAAAATATTAATGTAGCCGTGATAGGGTAGTGGTCAGACACAAATGTCCTATTCATATACTCTTTGGTGATGGTTTCGTATTCTGTACAACTGCTGAAACCTTTGAACCAGATGTAGTCTATTATGTAATCTGCCGAGGCCTTACCCCAATCATTGTATGTGTTGATGTGGTCGGTCTTGACGGCGACCTCGCGAGCGTTTTGCATTACTTTCTTGAGGTCATCGAACTCTGGGCGGTCAATCCTCATGTTGAAGTCACCAGTAAGAATCATCGGGTAATTCTCAGGATTGATGCTTGCAATCCTGTCCACTATGAGTTTCAGACCGTTCTTGCGAGCCTCCCAGCCCTTGTGATCAAGATGGGTGTTGACATAGTAGAATTTCTTGCCGCTGTCCTTGTCCTTCATCAAAGCCCATGTGGCTGACCGGAAACACGCTGCATCCCAGCCTTTTGACGGTACCTCTGGAGTCTCTGAAAGCCAGAATGTCCCCCATTTGATCACTTTGATGGTCTTCTTGTTGTAGAAGATGGACATGTGCTCGCCCTTATGTTTTCCGTCCTCGCGACCTACACCAATGCATTTGTAATCAGGACAATATTCCTCAAGGTACTTGATCTGGAAGTCGAGTGCCTCCTGGACTCCGAATATGTCAGGTTTCTGATCCGAAATCATCATCGCTGATGCAGGATAGCGGTACTTCCATGAATTTGTACCATCATTAGCCGTCCCTACGCGGATGTTGTAGGAAATTACTTTGATGTCAGCAGGCTTTCCGCTTTTGGCTGACAGGCAGAACGGCAGTGACATCATGACCGCCATGAGAATCAAAAAAGCTTTTTTCATGATAATATCTCTTTAGTTATTAATTCAAAACAATTTGTGGACTACAAATTTAACAAATTGTGCTAATTTTGCCTTATCATCGTCTGAAAATAATTACCGAGACGCTTAACTGACATATTGCGTACCACTTATAAATTGTTGCGGAGGTTAATTTTATGAATATCAATTAAATAACAACTTGCCTTAGGTTTAAACAACCTAAAGACGTCCTCTTAATCCATTGAATGTCGCAGCTTAATGTTCCACGCTTACTAGGTGAAAGTGTTTTCGCACTGTCCTTTAACAGAAAATGTGGTAATTTTCAACGGAATAGGGACTTCGACAATACCATTTCATCTGTATTCGCTTGCGTTTACCCTACACTCAACGATACAGGTGTGGGGATTGTTTCTGTTTATTTATTCCAAGGTTCTACCACAGCCTCTGTTAAGATAAACGAACTGGCTCCACACTTTCTTTGTTTATAAAACTTAATCGGCATCGGGATCCGTGCTGGCATATAAATACATATGGATTATGCCCGAAAACGTAAAACGACCCAATTGGAAAAAAAGTGTCAAGGCTGAACTTAGTCGCTACGAGTTAGAGAATCATGCGACTAGCATTAAATTAATATGAATCAAATAAACAACTTATGAAACACGTAATTCTTAATCAAATCAAAATAGCGGTGATTTTTCTGCTCGCATTGGTAGGATGTACCGAAATAGAGACTCAAGTAGAAGTCTCATCTGTGTCACTTAACACAGCGACCATTGAGATGGTTGAGGGCGGGACTTTCAGCCTCGTGGCTACCGTCCTGCCAAAAGACGCTGAATATGACGGTGTGGCTTGAGCTTCGTCAAACGCCTTAGTCGCCAATGTGAACTCCGGTACAGTTACCGCTGTCAAGGAGGGTACAGCTACAATTACCGCCAGTGCAGGAGGTAAGTCAGCGACTTGTATTGTCAAGGTCTCAGCAAAGATCATGGCTGTGACATCTGTCTCGTTGGATAAGACCAGTTTGTCAATGCAAGTCGGTGAGACGGAAACCCTTACTGCCACAGTTCAACCAGATGATGCTGCCGACAAAACTGTCGTTTGGACATCTTCCGATGATGCCATCGCTTCAGTGTCAAACGGTAAGATATCAGCCCTCAAGTCCGGCAAGGCTACAATCACTGCCAAATCCGGCACTTGTTCAGCCGAATGTGTGGTGACTGTTTCCGTGAACATCGAATCCCTCACCCTTGACAAGACCACGTTGTCCCTTGCCGTAGGCGAGACCGCAACCATGACCGCAATTGTGAAGCCTGATGATGTGACAGATAAGACCGTGACTTGGTTGTCATCGGATGAGTCTGTTGTCAAAGTGGATAATGGGAAGATGACCGCTCTTAAGGCTGGCCAAGCAAAGATAACCGCTGTGGTAGGAAATATTACCACGTCTTGCGATGTTGTTGTTTACCAGTTAGATAATGTCATCATATACACGACAACCGATAAGAAAGTGTTAAAGCCGTATAATGAGAATGCGTTTGGCTCAGCCATATTCTCTAATACTTATGTTGGTGATGTGGGAATTTTTACTTTTGAGAAACCACTTACATTTATTGGAAATATAGTTTTTAATGAACAGTCAAAACTAAAGTCCATTGTTATCCCTAATACGGTATCTATTATAGGAAAAAGGCATTCTACAAGTGTGAGGGACTCATGTCCGTAAAACTACCTCAAAGTTTGACTTTAATAGATGATTATGCGTTCTATTGTTGTTCTTCCATGAAGGCACTAACGTTTCCGGATATTGTACAGAAAATAGGTAGCTATGCATTTTCACATTGCAAAAGTGCTTTTGAGAATAACATTCTAGTGTTGCCTAAGAAACTTCAAACTATTTCTGAAGGAGGATTTATGCGTTGTGATTTGCGTAATATTATATGGAATGAAGATTTGAACTATATAGGAACTTGGGCGTTTTGTGGAAACGACTTTGAAGAAATAACAATTCCAGGAAGTGTCACATCATCAGGCTTCCGTAGTTTTGAGTATTGTAAATTGTTGAAGAAAGTAGAACTTAAGAAAGGTGTTACTACAGTAGCAGGCAAATCAAAGAGGTTTACAAAAAAGCCGAGAAACTGAATAACTAACTGAGCCTGCTGTTATGCAAATGGTGCTGCCATTCTTCAAAACGGGGTATGGTGGTGCCTTTTTGATTCGGAGTGTCTAATTTCCCTCGGTGATTTCCCGGAAGTGGGAGCTTGGGAGACGTTTTAGGGCCAGATCGTTGCTCAAGAATGTCGCGGAGCGCTCTTGAGCGACGATAAAGGCCAATAATGCCGCCCAATGGTGCAGCGGGCACTCT
>CAKUSF010000157.1 GCA_934678915.1 uncultured Bacteroidales bacterium | reverse complement strand
CCGCGTTTTTCAGATGCGCACGGCTGTTCTGTCCGCTATCTTGATGATAGCTCTTCAGGCTTGGATCGGAGTGGACTATTTCACGGCTGACAAGGAGTGGATATTCAAGTTTACTGCAGTCTTCCCGCTCGTGGCCGCAATCTTGAACTTCATTGCTGCGAGGTATATCCTTAGAGATCAGCTCCTTGTGGAAAGTGTTTCCCATCTTCGTTCCCGGAAGAAGAATCATAAGATATAATTTGTGGTCACTGAGCCTGTCGAAGCGCTGAAAATCTAAGGCACCGGATCATACCCGCTGCCGCCCCACGGATTGCAGCGAAGGATTCGCCAAACGGTCAGGAACAAACCTTTAATCGGTCCCCATTTCTTGAATGCCTCAATGGCGTAGGTGGAGCACGAAGGCTCGAACCGGCATGTTTTGGGAATATAAGGTCCTATGCAAGTGCGGTAGAACCAAATCACCGCCAGAAAAGGTGCGATGCACACTTTTCGAAGCCGTTGCCTCCAAATGGGAATGTCACCGCTAGGCTTCATGGCTAGCGAGTTTTTGAAGGATAGCAGCGACCTGTTCCCGCAAGGCAACATATTCCAAAACCTCCTTTGTGTTATAGAGGAATAGAATTGAATATCCTTTCGGAGGGAGGATGTCCTTTTGAGTCCTATAGGCTTCCCGAAGTCTGCGTTTCAGAAGGTTGCGTTTGACTGCCCTTTTGAAGAGACGCTTGGGAACAGAGACAATGATAGAATTCGAATCTTCAACTTCTAGAGAAGACTCGTCTTTGAGGTAACAGTATTTGAGGCCGGACGTGAAACCCCAGCGGCCCTTTGACATCAGAGCCGAAATCTTCGACTTCCCGTGAAGCCGTTCGGATTTCGGTAGAGTGAACATCCTGCTACTTTTGGGCTTCTAGGTAAAGTTCAATGGCGCGTGCCACAGAAGGAGCCTCCGGGGTAGGGGCCTGAATCTCAATCTTAAGCCCAGCTTCTCCCATCGCTTTCGCGATAGATTTGCCGTAGGCCACGAACTTGATGTCTCCCTGCTGGAAATCTGGGAAGTTCTCGTAGAGAGACTTGATGTCGTAAGGATTATAGAAGACAATCATGTCATAGTCCGTAAGGTTCAGATCCTTAAGATCCTGAGGCACAGACTTAACAAATACCGAAGTCTTGAAGTCAAGTTTTTGCGCCTCCATCAGATTCGTCAGAGGCGAACTGTTGCTTGAATCTGACTGTGTGACAAGGAATTTCTCGTTCTTGTGCTTTGTCCCAATCTGCTCGATGACTGATTCCGGAGTTCCGTTGCCGTAGAAAATTTTCCGCTTGCGATAGACAATGTGCTTCTGAAGGTACATCGCCACTGCCTCGGTTGTGCAGAAATACTTCATGGTCTCCGGTACCTTGACCCTTAACTCATCGCATAGACCGTAAAAAGCGTCAATTGTATGGCGGGATGAGAAAATTATCGCTGTGTAGTCCAAAACATTGACTCTCTGAGCCCTAAACTCTCTGGAGGAAAGAGGCTCGATGAGAAAGAACTGTCTGAATGTGATGTCAACGCCGAACTTCTCTTTCAATGCGACATAGGGTGCGTCATTAAGAGGTGCGCGCTGTGAGATCAAAATCTTCTTTATTGCCATATTCTTGTTTTCTAAATCGACCTTCATTAGCGTTACAGCAACTTGGCTGAAAGCACCAAAACGGTGGTCGGAAGTAATTCAAGGCCGCAAAGATACAAAAATGTTGTGAAAGGATTGCAAGCTGATGCGAAAATCTGTCCACGTCGGAAGATGTAGAAGGCGTAGGCGAGTAATGTGACATGAAGCAATGCGATGCGTGTAAATTCCTTATTATCAATGAATATGTTCAAGATCGCACCGGTGGGGAACAAAATTATGAATAGTATAATAATGAAACTGATAAAAGACCTGTTAGCGGCAATGAAGGTCTTCGTCCTATAGAGACCCATTTCCAGTTGCCAATTCAGGAAGGCCCTTAAGATGACATAAGTCAGCATGCATGCAACGATCACCGGGAGTTGGAGTCCACGCGACAGTGAATCCAAGAAATCGGGGTGGTAGAGGTCGTGGGAATATGCCACCATGCACAGCGGCACGAAAATGATGATCGCTACCAGATTCCGGCTACCGCTTAATTGAAGGCTATCCTCCAATTCAACGTTCCCTTTCCATCTGAGGACGCAGTCCCCAAGAGATGGCAGAATCTTGAAGAAACTTCTGACACTCAGCAGGAATATGAATGTGAATATGACCGCAAGGCCACAGAAAACCGGATCGTCAAACATGCCAGTTAATTGCCCCTTTTAGCATTGTAACCCATATTCCTAAGAAGCTCAGTGACTTTGTCCCTCAGGTCTCCCTGGATGGTGAGCTCTCCGTCTTTTGCTGAGCCGCCAACTCCGCATTTTACTTTCAGAGTTTTGCCAAGAGCTGCAAGGTCTTCCTGTGTACCCACGAATCCGCTCACAAGAGTCACTTGCTTACCTCCTCGATTCCGTCTGTCTATCGTGACCGTCAGCCGTTGTTTTGACGGCTCAAGTGTCTCCACCTCAGTGATTTCCTCTTTGGCGTAGTTAAAATTAGGGTCTGTAGAATAGACGACACCGAGCCGCTGCTTCCAGTCATTATCGTTTTTCATGATATTCCTTAGTCATATTTTTGCAAAGATAGCGAATCCTTTTGTATCTTTGTCTGATTATCGGCTTGTTTTGCCGAAACTGGAACTTAAGATTGAATATGGACACTAAGAAATTCAAACTGTGGAACAAGGTGACAGCGCTGGCGGTTTTGGCCATCTCTGCTTTTACCTATCTCTCCACCATTGAGCCGACCGCTTCCTTCTGGGACTGCGGAGAGTTCATCGCATCATCGTACAAGCTAGAGGTAGGACACCCACCGGGAAACCCTGTCTTCCAGCTCATTGCAAGGTTTTTCACGATGTTTACCGGTCCGGACAAAGCTGCTGTGATGGTGAACTCGATGAGTGCGATCTGCTCAGCGCTCACCATATTCTTCCTTTACCTTACAATTGTTTTCCTTGTCAAAAGGGTGATTGTGCCCAAACGTGATGGGGAAGGAGGAACCGGGGAATATTCCCTTGGCCAAGCCATTGCCATCTACGGAAGCGGTGCAGTCGGAGCTCTTGCGTATTGCTTCTCTGACACATTCTGGTTCTCAGCGGTCGAGGGAGAGGTCTATGCCATGTCGTCCCTGTTCACGGCCATGGTCGTCTGGGCGATGACAAAGTGGTACGAGGAGACCGACCGCAGGTACTCCAGCCGCTGGATCGTGCTGATCTCGTTCCTGATGGGACTTTCCATCGGCGTCCACCTGCTGAACCTGCTGGCGATCCCGATGCTGGTCTATATGTACTACTTCAAGATGAGGGAGGACAAGCCATATTCATTCTGGGAATATGTCAAGATCATGGCCATCTCGGTGGTGATCCTCGGATTCATCCTCTTCTTCATGGTGCCTTACATCCCGAAGATTGCAGCCTATTTCGACCTGTTCTTCGTGAACACTCTCGGGCTTCCGTACAACACCGGAGCGGCCTTCTTCATCGTGGCTCTCCTTACGGCCTGCTTCTGGGGCCTTTTCAAGACCCTCAAGACGGAAAAAGTGTTCTGGAACACGGCCTTGCTCTGCTTCACCACAATTGTCATAGGATTCTCGGTGTTCAGCATCGTGATCATCCGCTCCTGCGCCAAGACTCCGACCAACGAGTACCAGCCGGACAACGC
>CAKUSF010000156.1 GCA_934678915.1 uncultured Bacteroidales bacterium | reverse complement strand
GGTTGCAGGGCATTCCAACGGTTCATTATCGCATCTACTTTGTCCATGTCATAGTTGCCTTTGATTTGCAAAATATCATACTTAAAGGTATATATTATCTACCTTTTGGCGCATTTGTTTGCAAATATACTCAAGTTTTTCAAAAGTATGTAAAATGGAACGCCTTTACTCTTTTCAAGAACTCAATGACTCCAAGAAGCTCATCTCTGTTTCCAAGATTCACCTTGAACAAGGAGTCTGATGCTCCTTTGGAATCCAACGTCTCGATTTCTGCCCGAAACGGGCAGTCGTCCAGCCAGATGAACGGCTTGCTGAAATCGATGCCCTCAGTCTTGAGAGTTTTCCAAACCGTAGGCTTTACCACTTTGAGTTTTGCTATAACTTCAGTCGGAAAATATTCGGCCAAGTACTCAATCGTTGTCGTTGTGTCTCCCTGACAGTGCGTCGTGAGCCAATAGCAGTCGAATTCACTGGTTATAAAATCGATGAATATAGAGGCGTTTTCCGCCGGTGCGTCTGCTGCGTAATCCAGCAGTACCCCATCGATGTCAAGATACAAATTATAAATCAGTTTTGGCATTTAGAGCTTGTCCCTTTAACACATCAGATGCCCATAACCAGACTGCGTTGAGCGGATTCGAATTTTTCAGGCATCTTGGTGGTTGTTATGTCAAAATTATAATCATCGTGCAAAGGCGCGACTATTCGAATTACCGTTCCATTGGTAATGACTGATTTCAAGTGTTCTTTAAAGCCAACTAAACCACATGCATGTTTGTCCGGAGTTATGGTAAAGATAAAATTCTCTTTCTTTATCAACTTCCCATTCTTATACATTCCGATTAGAACAGGAACCCCTCCATCATCATTTGCCAAAAAGAATTTTTTCTTTGCAACTATCAATAGCATTCCCGTTGATTCTGTAAATGTAATTGATTTATCTCCGATGTCATAACGGTAACTCCATTCAGATGGGATCTCTCTTAATTCATCACCTGGAATATATTCTTTACGCCATTGAGCGTTAACGTTTAGACTAACACAGCAAAAAATAATAAGAAATAGAATCTTTTTCATTACTAAATAATATAAACTTGTTCATTTATAACCATTTCAAATCTTTCACAATCCGTCGGACAATAGACGAAGCAAAAGCGACCAGCGCGATAACGAAAGTGGACACTGACACAATCCACATTGAGGTGCCGTAAGTTTCAAACGCAAGCGCCAAAGCCAGAGCGACAAGGACGAATTTAATCACCAATGGCCTTGTAAGCCGGTATGCGGCCCGGCTTCTGAACAGCACTGCCACGGAAAGGGGAATGAATATCGAAGCAAGAATATTGAAAGAACATATTGATGAGCGCGCAAACGCATTGAGTTCAAGTGTCTTTAAACTCCGCATAAGTGCCATTATCCCTATCATTGTCATCAAAACGATGAGCGCAATCTTAACTATCCGTCCGCGATAAAGCTCCGCCCCAAACTCATTTTGAATATAAGCCCCCAAGCACACGCTTATGAGAAAGACAAACAGAAAAACGACATAGAACCAAGGAATATCCAAGGATTGCAGAGATGCGTATATTCCAAAATGTACGTAATTGAGTACTATACGGGCTATGATGCCTATACCTGCCAGTCCGCCCATAATCCTTGTGACTCTCTTGGATGGCCGTAGAAGTTGAGTCAGCATCATCCCCATCACAATGAACCAGGTCGTAACTGCAATGATTGTCAGATTCGGTTGAACCCAGTAACCAGTCATAACAAGAAGATGCCCACTGGCACAAACTCCTATCCCCATAAACGCCACTGAGAGCAGCCCCGCTGTCCTTAAGAATTTCCATCCATACTTGTCTGTCAACTCAGCGCTTCGCACGCGCCTTGATGTTAAGAATCCTTTCATATTTTCCGTTTTTTCTATTAATGCCTCTTATACCGAGATGCAAAATACGGCCACGTCATCCTGCCCTACACCCATCTGTGGGCCCTCTCATCGTGCTCGACCCCCATCTCCTAAGGTAGGGTCAGCCACACCGGCATGCCCTGTACACGTCTCAGTCGCCATTCCCTGTGGCCGTGGTCCGCAAATAATCAAGGCCCTATGTCCCGTCAATGCTTTATCACCAGTTTTTCGCTGATGTTGTCGATGGTGATTGTGCCGAAACGCTCCATCACGCTCTGGCCGAGGAGGAGCGGGGCCTTCTGGCTGGTCACGACGGAGGCCTTCACGTTTTTCAGGACGAAGTCTCCGATCTTGACCTCACGAAGGGTAACGAGCGTGCCTTCAGTGACGCCACCGTCGGCTATACGATAATATTCCTTGCCGCCTAAGTCTTTGGCGGACAGGTAATCATTCTTCAGCATGAAGTTCGCCTCCACTGACGAGAGGGTAACAGATGAGGCACCGGTGTCGAACAGCATCTGGAGAGGCAGGCCGTTGACCTCGCACGGGATCTCGAAAGTGCCTCCCTGATGACGCTTGAAGGCCACTTCCGTGATCGTGCCGGAATCCAATGAGTCAGCGGATTCCGCGCGGAGTTCCCCGCGAAGCTTTTCCACAAATGCGATATGCTCTGCCTTGTACTTCTCGACCAGCGACACAAACTCCGGAATATTCCTTATCGGGTCGAGGTCATCGTCATCCGCAATGTGACGGAAGTTGTTGTAGCCACGCTCAAGTGCGGTCTTGATGGCATTCACGGCATCCTCCGTCCGTCCCATTCTGGAATACAGGCAGGCTTGGTCATAATAAGTGCCGGGATCGTCAGGAAACTTCACCGCCAGCGAATCCTGCCATTCCAGCGCCTCCTTGTCCCTTCCCAGAAAGTGCAGCGCGTACTGACGGCAACTGCCATCGCTCAGGACGGTGTCTTTCTCCACAACTACCTTGAAATCAGCCTCCGCAAGTTCTTTCTTTCCCTGCTTCTGATAAATCTCACCACGCATCAGGAATATGTAAGGATAGCTGTCGTCCATCTCTATTCCCAAAGAATAACGTTCCAACGCCTTGGCGTCATCACCGAGAAACTCATAGCACCATCCGCTTCTGTAGTAGGCGAACGCATCCGCCGGATCCTCCTCTATCGCCTTGTCAAACACTGAGATGGCATCCTCATAGCGTCCGCAGTCTTGATAGTAGCCACCCAACAGACAGTAGTAGTACCAAGGATTTTCTTTGATCTGAGCCTCTTCGGATTCCTTAAGCGTTAGAGCCGCGTCTTCTGGCATGCCAAGCTCATCGTAGCAGTCAGCCACATATCCGGCCAATTCATTTTTGATACCATAGTCATCGAGAATTTGAAGGAACTCCTTCAGTGCCAGCTCGAAATCTCGCAGGTTATAGTAGTATAAAGCCAGCATCCCCTGCCAGGCTGGCTTGTTTCCAGCGCCATCCTTGATCCTTTTCTTCAATATTGCCTCTGAATATTTCCTGTCAGCCTTCAAGGTCTCAATCACGACACCGATCTGTTCCGCGTCATAATGTGCCACATAGTCAAGCGCCGCATCCACAGCCTTGTGCCTGTCTCCGACCGCTTCCCAGTATTTCATCGCAGCGTAGTCAAACTCCGTGTTGTCGCTGCCGAACCTTGAATATTCCCGGATGATGCTTCCTGCTCCCTCTATGTCTCCCGCCGCAAGCATATTCCTCGCCGCCAAAGACGCCGCGACAATGTCGCACTCGTCTTCCTTCATCAGCTTGCGGCAGATTGCAAGCGATTCCGCATCCCGCCCCGCGCGTGTCAGTTTGTCGCAGTAGTTGTGGCAAAGCTTAGCATAGTTCTCACCCTCATTCTTCCGGTTCTTCCGCGCCGCTGA
>CAKUSF010000155.1 GCA_934678915.1 uncultured Bacteroidales bacterium | reverse complement strand
AGCATCGTGACCATCGGTGTCCAGAACTCACCCTGCGTGGACTTGATCAGCACCGTTCCGACGATAGGCCCTGTGCAGGAGAATGACACCAGCACGAGGGTCAGAGCCATGAAGAATATTCCTCCAAGTCCTTTGGCGCCAGACCTGGCGTCACTCTTGTTGGCAAGGCTGGACGGCAGTTCAATCTCAAATGCTCCGAAGAAAGAAGCAGCGAAAACCATGAAGACGATGAAGAATATCAGGTTCGGCAGCCAATGAGTGGCAAGCCAATTGAATATGTCAGCGGTGACTGTGTTTCCCCCAATGATCCATGTCAAGCCAATAATTACGCTGATCGGAACAGTGTAAAGAAGTACGATGAACAATCCGTAGATGAATGCCTTGAAACGGCCCTCAGCAGCAGTCGTGGACTGCTTCATAAAGAACGACACCGTCATCGGAACCATTGGGAAAACGCACGGAGTCATCAGCATGGCAAAGCCCCAAAGTATCGCTTCGATAATCAGAGCCCAAAGTGAACCTTCGCTCTTGGTCTCATCAGGGGCAATCGTATCAGACGGCTTGTCAACCTCCTTGACAACCTCTGCCACTGCAGAAGCCTCTTGCTTTAGCGGTACGGAAAACGCCCATGATTCAGGGGCAGCGCAGAACTGGTTGTTGCATCCGCTCCATGAGACTTCACCGGAAATTGTTGCCTCCGAGGCTGTCAACTTAACCCTTTGAGTAAGTTTCACAAAATCAAAGAACACTTTCTCTCCTTTATAATCGGAAGGCTCTGTCACTTGAACCAAAGTACCATCCAATGAATATTCAGGAGCAGGCGTAAAGTCAATGACAATAGGATTATACTCATGATCAATAGTGTAGATGTGCCAGCCTTCTTCGATGCTTGCAGAAAACGTCAGTTCAAAAACATCATTAGAAATCTGTTTGCTGGAGACTGACCACTTGGCGGTTGCCTCAGGTGCCTGTGCAAAAGAGGCTACACCCCCTATCAGGAGTGCAGCCACAAATGCCATAGCTTTCTTGAAAGTATGTGTCATAGCGTCAAAACATTTGCCTAAATATTCATTATTATTTAGCGTATGCTACAGAACGGGTCTCTCTGATCACCGTTATCTTGACCTGTCCTGGATAAGTCATCTCCTCCTGGATCTTCTGGGCGATGTCCGCTGAGAGCCTTCCTGCCTGATCATCGCTGACTTCCTCAGCACCTACAATCACGCGGAGTTCACGACCAGCCTGAATTGCATAACTCTTGGTCACTCCAGGATAGGATGCTGCAAGGTCTTCCATGCCCTTAAGTCTCTTTATGTAAGATTCGATAACCTCCCGACGTGCTCCAGGGCGTGCTCCGGAGATTGCGTCACCTATCATCACAATAGGGGAAATGATGGAAGTCATCTCAATCTCTTCGTGGTGTGCTCCGATGGCGTTGCAGATTTCAGGTTTCTCTTTGTACTGTTCGGCCAGTTTCATACCAAGCAATGCGTGAGGCAGTTCCGGTTCTTCCTCGGAAACCTTACCGATGTCGTGAAGAAGACCAGCCCTCTTGGCGAGTTTAGGATTAAGTCCCAGTTCAGCGGCCATGATAGCGCAAATGTTGGCAACCTCACGAGAGTGCTGAAGAAGGTTCTGGCCGTAGGAAGAACGGTACTTCATCCGTCCGATCATCTTGACAAGCTCGATGTTCAAGCCATGGATGCCAAGGTCGATGCAAGTTCTCTTACCAGTTTCAAGGATTTCATCTTCAAGCTGTTTCTGGACCTTGGCAACCACCTCCTCAATGCGAGCAGGGTGAATACGCCCATCAACGACGAGTTGGTGAAGGGCAAGTCTGGCAACTTCCCTGCGAACAGGATCGAAAGCAGAAAGCAGAATTGCATCCGGAGTGTCATCAACCACGATCTCAACACCGGTAGCAGCTTCCAAAGCCCTGATATTTCGACCTTCACGTCCGATAATGCGTCCTTTAATCTCATCATTGTCAATCGGGAATGTTGTCACTGCATTCTCAATAGCAGTCTCAGTAGCCGTTCTTTGAATTGTGTTGATAACGATTCTCTTGGCCTCTTTGGACGCATTCAGCCGAGCCTCATCCATAGTGTCGTTGATGTAAGCCTGTGCCTCGGTCCTTGCCTCAGCCTTCATGTTCTCCATCAAGACATTCTTGGCCTCTTGGGCACTCATTCCTGCGATGGTCTCAAGCTGTTTGTTTGCCTGAGCACTCAACCGTTCATATTCCTCAGTCTTTTTTACGAGTGCTTCCTGTTGAGCCTGATAGCCAGACTTGGCATTGTCAGCTTCACGCATTTTTCTCTGGAGTTCGGAATTTTGCTGATTCAGAGAATTTTCTTTCTGCTTGATGCGATTCTCCGCATCCTTTAGCTGGCTATTCTTTTCGTTGATGTACTGCTCATGCTCGCTTTTAAGTTGGAGAAACTTTTCCTTCGCCTGATGAATCTTGTCTTTTTTAATACCCTCAGCCTCAAGTTCGGCTTTGGCGATGATCTCGTTCTTTTGTCCTTTCAGAACAATTCTCTGAATGATTATGTAAGCCGCCAATGCGATTACAGCACCGATCAGGACTCCTATAAAAAATTGTAACATAATATCTTTAAATTTAAATATTCAAAAAAAACAATAACTATCCAAGAAGCCACTTCACCACATCTTGCCGTCTCTTCACAAAAAAGCCGGCAGTCTCCGCCTAAGGGAAACAGACCGGACATAGAATAAAAAAGCCGTTAGTCGCTTGTCAGAAACCTTAAATTAATAAGATTTGAGATCCGCACCGGTTCAGAGATCCATCGTCACGCCAAAGGCGCAATCCCCGAAGGTAACCTTGGCCCGTCATTGCCGGCTCGAGTAAACTCGGTTCCGTAGAACTTGTTGATTTGAGCACGTGGGACTAACGGCCCTCTTTTTCAATATTTCTAATGTAGGACTCAACATCCTCCTGAAGATGCCTCGCCTCTGCGTCAGCATCAGCGAGTTTTTTCTGGTAGGCTAATCTGCCGACTGCTTCGTTTAGTGCGACAAAGGATAGCTTGTCGGAAAGGGTCTTGTTCGGGTACTTAGCATCGTAGGCCGTCAATTTCTGGTTGATAGCTTCCGCTGCGAGTCTCATCATTCTCTCCATCTCAGGAGATGAAGCGATGAGTGGGTACTCATTACCCGCAATCTTTATTTTGATGTTCTGTCCCATTCCTAATTCTCAAGCAAAGAGATGCACTTGTCAATCTCCTTGATCAATTTCTCTATCTTTTCCTTCGCTGCGGAACCGTCTCCGGCCACACCGAAAGCCTCGGACAGATGAAGGTTGTTCACCTGTTGTTCCAAATCCTCAATCCGTTTCCTACAGGATTCATTGTCAGCCTTGCACTGTAGAAGTTCAGACTGGAGCTTTTCGCGCTCCGATTTCTCAGCTTCGTACAGGGCGATCAACTTTTCGATATTTGTCTTTATACCTTCAAGCATTTCCTTAGGCTTAAATTACCTGCATGAGTGCAAAATTAGTAAAATATCTTCATTTGCACAATAACTTCAACTGACATCTCCTAATAAATCTAAAGGAATATCACGGCTTACGCCCCTGATCCGAAACTTCACGGCATCGTTCTGGCTCTCCGGTGAGCCAACACAGCCTCTCCGCGCACGATGGCATCACTCTGGCTCTCCCGTGCGCCAACTCAGCCTCTCCACGCACGGTGAACTTCCCGGCACATCAGCCTCAGTCCGATTTGCTTAACTTAAGTAAATATTATAATTTTGCGGCAAAATGACAATAACAGCATAACCATGACAATAACAGTGGAAAACAGGGAAATACCGGTGCTGCTCCTGACGGGATACCTC
>CAKUSF010000154.1 GCA_934678915.1 uncultured Bacteroidales bacterium | reverse complement strand
CGATGAACTCACGGAACTCGCAGAGGTACTCGTCGGCATCAACCGGGACGGAGATGTCCTCCGCCTGCGGGCCTGAGACTCTTCCTGAAGTCGGAGCTCCGCGTCTAGTCATCTCGGCATGGTGGCAGATGTGGATCTGATCCAGAGAAATGATTCCGCCATCGCAGGAAATCTCCGTGCAAAGTCGCGAATCCGCTATCTTTGAATATAATACCGTGGCGCTCATCCCTTTATATTCAAAGATTACGCTCCCTTGCAGGTCAACTTTCTTCCATTGATTGCCAATTGGCACCTCGCAAGTCGTGACGTTGGCCTTAATCCCTTTAGGTTTCCCGAACAACGAAACCATTGGATAGATCGGGTATATTCCTATGTCCATCAATGCCCCACCGCAGCAATCCGGATTCAGCGAACTCGGCACAGCAGAATTGTCCTCGCCCGCTATGATCCTCTTGACCAGATCGTATTTCGAAGAATATTGACAGAACGATGCGAAGTAGTGACGCACGGTCCCCATCTCCGCCAGACGCTCCCTTGCCGCCACGAAATTAGGGCACAGCGTAGAGATCATAGCCTCCATCAGCATCACCCCGTTGGCCTTTGCCACGTCAATCATCTCGCCCACCTCGCTAGCATTGGAAGCCAATGGCTTTTCGCACAGCACGTGCTTGCCGTGAGTCATGCAGAGAATCGCAAGATCATGATGCGTGCTGTTTGGTGTGCCGATGTAGATGGCGTCAATGTCTGGGTCAGAGGCCATTTCGCTGACATCAGTGTAAACCTTTTCAATCCCGTGGGCCTCAGCGAATGCCTTCCCGCTCGCCTGAGAACGAGAACAAACCGCCGCCGCCTCGAATCGTGGCTCCATCACCGCACCTTTGAGTACCCAATCGCTGATGCGACCGGTACCGACTATTCCAAACCGTGTCTTTTTCATTTCAATGCACCTCTAGTTTCAAGATAATCAAGAATGGACGCCCTTGCCGAAGTTTTTCCGGTGGAGTCAATTGTCAGAACCTCATAGCCAAGCTTAGGGATAAATCTTCCGGCCTTTTCGCTAAGCTCTGGTTCGAACAGAATCAGACCGCTCACCGCTTTTCCCAATTTGTAGGAAGCTTTGACAACAGCCTCGGAAGAAAAAGTGTCTGCGATCAGGATAATCCTTTCAGCGTCAGCGAACTTCTCCCTGCCGATTTTCTTCACCATGAAAGTTATGTCTTTGGCATTCTCGTGGAACGCTGTTGTGTAGCCGACCAGTCCTTCAGGCACAAGTGATTTCACGAGCCCTTCCGGGAACGCTGTCTTCAACGGCTCATGGAAAAAGACCACTACCGGCCTTGGCCCCAAAGAATCTGGAAAAAATCCGTTCTCATCGGTAGGCTTGAAGACCTTGCCGAAAATCTTGTCACCATGCCGGTAGAAGCTAAGCTCTTCCATGATGACCTTGCTCCCATCTTCGGCTTTGACTCTTTCTCTTGGGCTAGAGTCTTTGAATATGTTCAGTCCGATGATCCCCAATATGGCGACCAAAAGGGACGCTACCAGCGAAACAATCACTTTTTTCATCGCTGCAAGAATGTTAAATGTTTTACTCTATCGCAAAAATAATTAAATTTGTACGAATATGCCAAAGTTTAACCCCATATCCCGTTGGTCCGAAAGGAACCAGCTTCTAGTGCTCAGCCTCGTTGTCGGAATCGTGGTCGGGCTTGCCGCTGTGCTGCTCAAGACCTTGATTTCTGTGATTCAAGAAGGACTTCACGATGCCTTCGGAGGGGCTTTGGACGGAGCTCTTTACTATCTTGTCCTTCCGGGAGTCGGAATGCTTCTGGCGATGCTGTTCTGCAAGTATGTAATAAAGGACAAAATCGGCCACGGAGTCACGAAAGCCCTTCAGGCTGTCTCTAGGCACGAATCAAGGATCAAACCGCATAACATGTGGTCATCGATTGCTGCAAGTTCAGTCACAATCGGATTCGGTGGATCAGTCGGAGCGGAGGCCCCTATCGTCTACACCGGAGCCGCCATCGGATCCAACTTTGCCCGCTATATGGGACTGTCGTACAGGAGCATGACTGTGCTGTTGGGCTGTGGCGCAGCCGCTGCCGTCGCGGGAATATTCAAGGCCCCTCTCGCTGGTGTACTCTTTGTGCTGGAAATCCTGCTTTTCAACATTTCGATGACCTCAATGATGCCGCTGCTGCTTTCGACAGTGTCAGCGACCGTGGTCTCGTACATATTCCTTGGCTCATCGACCCCGTTCGAGTGCACCCTTACTCCATTCGTGCTCAAGAATATCCCATATTACATCATTCTTGGACTCTTCTGCGGTGCTTGCTCCATCTACTTCATTCGCACGACCCTCAAGTTGGAGGACAGGATCGGGAAGATGAGCAACGCATTCCTTAAATGGGCGTTGTGTGCTGTCGGGCTCGGAATTTTGATATTCCTTTTCCCTCCGCTATACGGTGAAGGCTATGAGTCGTTGGGAGTTTTGCTCAACGGGCAGGAACTTTCTCTGGACGGACAGACTCCGCTTGCCTTTTTGACCGACAGTCCTTGGTCTGTGCCGGTTTTCTTCCTGCTGATTCTGCTGCTTAAGGTGTTTTCGATGACATTGACCAACGCAGGTGGGGGAGTGGGCGGAACTTTCGGTCCGACGCTTTTTGTCGGTGCGATTGCTGGTTTCGTGGTGGCTAGAACCCTCAACTTGCTTTTTGACGGCACTTTGATGAGTGTTCCGGAGCAGAATTTTGTACTGGTTGGGATGGCCGGACTGATGGCCGGAGTGATGCAGGCACCGATGACGGCAATCTTCCTTATCGCTGAGATTTCAGGAGGTTACGACTTGTTCCTTCCGCTGATTCTCACTTCGACAATTTCCTTCGGGACCACCAGAATAGTTGAGAAATATTCCATCTACACCAAGCGAATCGCCCAAAAGGGAGAACTCCTTACCCATGACAGCGATCAGGCTGTGCTGACCCTGCTGAAAGTGTCCGATGTGATTGAGACAGACTTTTCCACGGTCAAGATTGATGACACTCTCGGACGGCTTGTCGAGGTTGTTTCCGAATCCACTAGGAACATATTCCCTGTCCTTGACTCGGTTGATCGCTTTCAAGGTTATGTCTCTTTGGAGGACATCCGAAAGGACATGTTCCGAACCGATGAATATGAGACCCTCCATGTCTTCAACTTCATGCGCAGCGCAGAGGAATATGTTTACGAGGATGAGAAGATGGATTCTGTGATGAAGAAATTCGAGGTGACTTCGGCATGGAACCTTCCGGTGGTAAGGCGCGACAGGACCTACGTTGGCTTCGTCTCCAAATCCAAGATATTCTCGGCTTACCGAGATGAGTTGAAGGTTGTTTCGCAGGATTAATTGATAACACTCTGAATATGAAAAATATCTATATTGACTATATCGCCCGCACAATCGGAGTCAAGGATTGGCAGGTCGAGAATTGCGTCCATCTTTTCGAAGAGGGCAACACGATCCCGTTCATCAGCCGCTACAGGAAGGAGAAGACCGGAGGACTGGACGATGTCGCTGTCGCTGAGATCAAGCACTGGAACGACGTGTTCACCGAGATGGAGAAGAGAAAGGCCGGGATTTTGTCCACGATCTCCGAGCAGGTCAAACTTTCAGATGAACTTCGATTCAAGATAGAGAATTGCGTGGTGGCCAGTGAGTTGGAGGATTTGTACCTGCCTTATAGGCCAAAGCGCAGAACCCGTGCGACGATGGCGAAGGAAAAAGGTCTTGAGCCTTTGGCTGACAAGATGTGGAAGGTTGAGGTGGCCGATCCGGAGGCCGAGGCACGGAAATATGTCGGTGACAAGGTCGGCTCCGT
>CAKUSF010000153.1 GCA_934678915.1 uncultured Bacteroidales bacterium | reverse complement strand
GGAGGATTTTGTATAGATAGAAAATAGCTAACGAATATGGATGTACAAAGACTATATGCCGCATTTAAGGAATGCGGCCGTGTGACTACGGACAGCCGGACAATCAATGGGGGAGAGATGTTCTTCGGGCTGAAGGGAGAGAATTTTGACGGTAATGAATATGCCCTCAAGGCTCTTGAGGCGGGGGCTCGTTATGCTGTGGTGGACGAAAACTCAGCTGCTGCCGCGTCTGGGAACTCTCGCGTTATCTCTGTCTCTGACACGTTGGCTGCTTTGCAGGCGCTTGCACGTCATCACAGAGAGAACACTTTTGTCGATGGCAAACGGTTGACAGTCATAGGCTTGACGGGGACCAACGGCAAGACCACGACCAAGGAATTGATAACGAGAGTGCTGTCGGTCAAGTACAACGTCACTTCCACGCAAGGCAACTTGAACAATGACATCGGTGTTCCTTTGTCTGTCCTCGGAATCAATTCCAAGACACAGATAGCCGTGATCGAGATGGGTGCCAGCCATCCGGACGACATCGAGAAACTGGTCAAAGTCTCTGAACCTGATTATGGAATCATCACGAATGTCGGCAAAGGACATTTGCTAGGATTCGGCAGTTATGATGGAGTCAAGAAGGCGAAGGGAAAACTATACGACTATATTCTTGAACACGGAAAGGGCATATTCCTGAATGCTGATGATCCGATTCTGGTTGGGATGGCCGCCGAGCGCAAGGGGTTGAGGGCCATTGAATATGGTGTGGATTATTGGGGGGCGATCGTTTTGCCGTCTGACGCTGATCATCCGTTTGTCCGTATGGCCATCCCGGATTCCGTCACCGACCCGGTCCCTGAGCTTGTCGAAGGGCCGATGTTCCGGTTGGGCTCACCAATCGCAGAAGCGACTGACCGCACGGAAAACCTCCTCGGTCTTGAAACCCACCTAGCCGGTGCCTACAACGCCAACAACATAGCCACCGCCATCGCTGTCGGCCTCCACTTCGGAGTCTCTCTAGAAGATGCGCTTCAGGCTGTGAGTGAATATATTCCTAAAAATAACCGCTCGCAGTTGGAGAAGACCGAGCGTAACATCTTGATAGAGGATGCCTACAACGCCAATCCTACGAGTATGGCAGCAGCGCTTGACAACCTTGCTTCGGTTCAGACTCCTTTGAAAGCCGCAATGCTCGGAGAAATGCGCGAGCTAGGTGAAGAGTCTGTCTCAGAGCATGTTATCGTGTTGGAAAAGTTGGCCTCTATGAACCTGGATTTGGTCTGCCTAGTAGGAGAAGAGTTCCGCAAGGCCCTTGATTCGGTCTCTGATCCAGTAGAAGTGACCTCTAAGATGAAATGGTTCCCGACATCAGATGATTTGGTAGCATGGCTGAAAGAGCACCCTGTTACCGGCCACACAATCCTGATCAAAGGTTCCCGTGGGAACCGGATGGAGAAGGTTTTGTCAGAGTTATAGGTTTTCTCCTCTCATCGAAAATCATTGTGAGACCAGTGACAGGTACTTTGTCGATGCGGGTCTGGATGGCATATCTGGCCAGCATTCCGACAAAGTAACCTATTGTCAGTCCGATGATTGCTCCGACAACCACATCACCGAGATAATGCTTTCCGACGAAGATCCTGCTGACTGCCACGAGAGCCGCCCACGTAAGGGCAAGCTTGTAGAATGCGTTATAGGTGTGTGTCCTGTCGTTCCTGAATCCGATGATTAGGCACATCGCCAGAGCGAAAGCGTTAGCCGCATGTGCCGAAAAGAATCCGAAGAAGCCCCCTCGCCCTTCGAGAAGGTTCAGCCCTCCGAGGAGCATTCTTGCACTGTAGCTTGGTCTCAGCCTGTCAACGGAATGCTTTACTATGGTTGAGAACTGATCGCATAGACCAAACGCCAAACCGATGGAAATAAGGACGATCGAAGCTTTCTTCCAACCTAACCTGCGGAACAGGAACCAGGCGCATAGCGCATAGGCCGGAATCCACACAGTCTTGTCTGACATCAGCACCCACAGCTGGTCAGTCATTGGTGTGCTTAGACTGTTGAGGAACAGCGTGGCATCCTGGTCGATTCTGTGAAGGAAGCCTATGAGTGAAGCGCTGACCATAGCATATCCTTTAATTCCTTGACTCCCTCCCCGCTGATCGAAGAGATGAACACGTGAGGGATCCCCTTAGGAAGCGTCGGCTCAATCTCTTTCTCTATGTCCTTGTCGATCAGATCGCATTTGGTGACGGCCAGCACGCGGTCCTTGTCCAGAAGTTCGGGATTATATTCCTTAAGCTCATTGAGCAAGGTCTCGTAGCTTGCCTTGATGTCATCCTCTTCCGCTGAGACCATGAAGAGCAGCACCGAGTTTCTTTCTATGTGACGGAGGAAACGTATTCCAATGCCCCTCCCTTCGTGCGCGCCCTCGATGATCCCTGGGATGTCTGCCATTACAAACGATTGATCGTCATAGTATTTGACAATTCCGAGGTTCGGCTCCAGCGTCGTGAAGGCATAGTTGGCGATTTTCGGCTTTGCCGCTGTGATCGCTGCCAGCAGGGTGGATTTTCCAGCGTTAGGGAAGCCCACAAGCCCGACATCTGCCAGCACCTTCAGTTCAAGGATGAACCATCCTTCCTGTCCGTCCTCACCAGGTTGGGCGAAACGCGGTGTCTGATTGGTAGCCGTCTTGAAGTTATTGTTGCCAAGGCCACCGCGTCCTCCTTTGCAGAGAATCCGCGTCTCTCCCGGCTCCATCATCTCGAACAGCACCTCTCCTGTCTCGGCATCCTTGGCGACAGTGCCGACAGGTACATCCAGAATGACATCATCGCCATTCTTTCCGGTCCTGAGTCCGCCCTCACCGTGCCCTCCATCCTCAGCCTTGATGTGCTTGCGGTACTTCAGGTGGATCAGCGTCCAGAACTGCGGATTGGCCTTGAGGATAATATGCCCTCCGCGTCCGCCATCTCCTCCGTCAGGTCCCCCCTTAGGCACATACTTAGCCCTGTAAAGGTGCATAGATCCCGCACCCCCGTGCCCCGATGCGCACCAGATTTTCACGTAGTCTATAAAGTTGCTGTCCGGCATAGTCTTTTTGCTTAAAACAAGTTACAAAGATAGCGAAAGTTTGGGAAAGACAGAAGATTTGGTCCGAAGGTCAGGTTACTTTTCGCTTTGAACTGTTTTCGGTGTGATCTCGCAGATGTTCTGTGGAATTTCTTTCAGAACCGCACCGCGCTCATCGCTGTCCAACTCCTCGAATGGTTTTCCGAAGTGTTCTTTGGCATATTCATTTCTGATCAAAGAGACTGCGTTGGACAATTCTTTCAGAGCAGTGACGTATGTGCCGTATGGTGTTGCTATGTCAGTCTTTAGGCAGATCATCGTCTGATGGTTTGAGCGTATAGACTCGGCGGCAATATTCAAAAGTTCATCTGGCGAGACGAAAATCGTGTCGTACAAATTCTTGTCCTTGTTGAAGCGTAGGTACAAATACTTGCTGTTCTTGTTGATGCATAGGTAGTGCACCATCTCCTTTGGCATGTTCTTTACCGCTTCTGACGGCTCGATCAATTTGAGTCCGGCCTTTTCAACGACTTTATTCTCAGGCGGAATGCGCATCGGCACACTTCCGAGGTCCGGGCAGGAGTATTGAACCTCCAGGACTGAGACACTTCTGAGCAGTTCTCTGATGTCATAGATGACACCGCATCTTACTTCCGTTGGGGCAAGGATTTCCACATTCTTCGCTTTGTCACTGTCAGGCAGAGAGTTGAGCGCATCAGGAATATTCCCGAACGCGATGCTTTCTCCATTCAAGAGATAATGAATATCCCCGTTGCCGTCCGATTTGACCTCAATTCTGACAGTCCGTTCATCCGTGGATGAAGAATTTT
>CAKUSF010000152.1 GCA_934678915.1 uncultured Bacteroidales bacterium | reverse complement strand
CTTAGGATCAGGAAGTAGAATCCTCTTTTTAGGCTTCGATTTTCTCATTGTGAGTAAAAATTAAAGGTGATAAAGATAATGAAACGGACTACTTCTTAGATTTCTTTGGTCTCTTGGCTCCGTAGAGGGAACGGGACTGTGTCCTTCCTTCCACGCCAGCAGTGTCCAAAGCTCCTCTAAGGATGTGGTAACGCACACCAGGGAGGTCCTTAACACGACCACCACGAACCAGCACGATGCTGTGCTCCTGAAGGTTGTGACCCTCGCCCGGAATGTAGGCATTGACCTCTTTAGAGTTGGTAAGGCGCACCCTGGCAACCTTTCTCATCGCTGAGTTAGGCTTCTTAGGAGTCGTCGTGTAAACACGAAGACATACGCCCCTCTTCTGAGGACAAGCGTCCAGCGCGCGTGACTTGCTCTGAGAAACAATGCTCACGCGTCCTTTGCGAACTAATTGTTGAATTGTAGGCATAAATGATTGTAAATCTATTATTTATGTTTCCCAAAAACAATTTGGGGCTGCAAATTTACGGATAATTCTTCAATTAACAAAACTTCAAGCGAATAGATTATCTTAGATTCTTACGGCAAAACGTTGCAATTCTCAAAAAATCGCTATCTTTACTTTATGAAAAATAAATATTATAGCATCGCTCTCGTCATTGTAGCGACAGTGTTATCTTTGAATATGCCCGCGCAACCGCTCGGAAGTAAGCTTTGGAATGATGATTGGACGTTCACCAAGGACGGTGAAAGCCGTGTGCTCAACCTGCCACACGACTGGGGTGTTGATGGCCCTTTTGTCCAAGACTATCCTGGAGAGTCCGGGAAATTAGCATGGTGGGGCAAGGCGGAATATTCAAAAATCCTTTCGATTGAAGCAAAAGATCTTAAATCGAAAAAACAGTTTTTCCTCGATTTCGGAGGGGCTATGTCCTATGCCAAAGTGTTCTGTAACAATGAATATGTCACCGAGTGGCCTTACGGATATTCCTCTTTCCGGGCAGATCTTACACCGTTCCTAAAGGCAGGTGACAATCTCGTCAAGGTGACGCTGGACAATCCGGAGGAGTCGAGCCGGTGGTACCCAGGAGGTGGAATCTATAGAAATGTCTATCTGACTGTGGCCGAGCCTGTCGGAGTGGCACAATGGGGGACGTTTGTCACTACCAAGGGAAAAGAGGTATGCATTGACATAACGCTGCGAAATGCAGGGGATGCTGTCGGTGGAACGGTGCGCACGGAGATATTCAGGGTTGTTGATCCGGTCTTGATGGGCACTTCGACAGGCTCAGTGACCGATGGGGCGAAACTTCTAGCTTCGGAGGAGACAAAGTTTAAAACTATCACAGACGATGCCAGTCTTGCCCAGAAATTCACTCTGGAGGACGCAGAGTTCTGGAGCCCGGAGCACCCTGCACTGTACCAAGCCGTCACAACCGTCACAACTAAGGACGGCAGAAAAGATCTTTACAGAACCACCTTCGGTCTGAGGGATCTTGAATATAAATCCGATGGCCTGTACGTCAACGGGGAAAAGACCTTCATCAAAGGGGTCTGCCTGCACCACGATGCTGGAGCGCTTGGTGCCGTCTGGAACGAAACTGCGTGGGTAAGAAGACTGAATATGCTCAAACAGATGGGTTGCAATGCCATCCGTACATCCCACAATCCACCAGCAGCGGAGCTTCTCGACCTTTGTGACCGGATGGGATTTCTTGTGATGGATGAACTAACGGACACATGGACTATTCCAAAGAAAGAAAACGGCTACGCCAAACTGTTCGATAAATGGGCGGACAAGGACCTTAGGGCTATGATTCAACGGGACCGCAACCATCCGTCCGTGATAATGTGGAGCATCGGCAACGAGACAGCCGAGCAGGGCTACCCAGAGAAATACGGCATCGCCTATCACCTCACGGAAGTGTGTCATAATGAGGATCCTACAAGACTCACGAGTTATGGAAGCGACAATCCGTGGGCTTCCGAACAGGATTTTCGCAACACGATGGACATCTACGGATTCAACTATAAACCACACCTCTACGGCAAGTTCCATGCTGCCAATCCAGGCAAACTGTATCTGGGCAGCGAGACAGCATCGACCGTCAGTTCAAGGGGCGTGTATATATTCCCTTTAAGCGACAAAAAAGAAGGTGCATTGGGAAATTTCCAGGTCTGCTCGTTCGACATGTTCACGGTTCCATGGGGCCAGCTTCCTGATCAGGAATGGGCTGAAGAGGACAAGAATCCGTCCTGCCTTGGAGAGTTCGTCTGGACTGGTTTCGATTACCTTGGCGAGCCAACTCCTTACAACACAGATCTTACAATCCTTACAAACTTCCACGATGAAGAGGCCAAAGCCAAGGCCGAAAAAGAGTTGAAAGAAAAGGGAGCTATAGCCACTCCGTCCAGAAGCTCGTACTTCGGAATCATTGATTTGGCTGGTTTTCCGAAAGATAGGTATTGGCTCTACAAGTCCCGTTGGTCTTCCGAGCCAGTGCTGCATCTGATGCCACACTGGAACTGGGCCGGTCGCGAAGGTCAAATAACTCCTGTGCAGGCCTACACTAACTGCATCAGTGCGGAGCTCTTCGTCAACGGCAAATCATACGGCAAAAAGACAAAGGGGGACAAGGAATATCGCTTCCTTTGGGACAATGTCATCTATGAGCCCGGCACTGTTAAGATCATAGGGCAAACAGCTGACGGACAGACGGTTGAAAATACCGTCAGCACCACCGGAAGCCCGGCAAAGATCCTGATGGCTTGTGAATATGGCCGTGGCCCTTCCACTGATTTTGGCGGAGACTGCGCTCCGGCCAGTGCACAGACATATTCAGACCTCCTCTTTGTGGATGTAAAAATCGCAGACAAGGATGGTAGTATGGTTCCGACAGCATGCGATAAGATTAAATTCAGCATTTCTGGTGCCGGAGAGATCGTGGCCGTGGACGCTGGTGATGCGACTAGCCACACTCCTTTCCATTCGGACGAAATCAAGGCTTTCAACGGGTTGGCTAGCGTCATTGTAAGACGTACAGGCAAGGGAGCAATCACAGTCAAAGCAGTCTGTGACGGGCTCGCAAGTTGTGAGATTGCACTGTAGTTGATCAATTATATTCAAAAAATATTTATGAAGAAAAAATTCTTACTTGCCTGCGCGGCAGCGCTTCTTTGCGTTTTTGGGTTCGCGCAGACGCAGAAGGCCAATTACGCGCTTGCTGAGAGATTTTCTGCAAAGAGAGTTAATCAGATGGTTTTCTCCACGCAAATCTCCCCTAACTGGTTCAGGGACAGCGATAAGTTCTGGTACAGTTGGCGGACTCCTCAAGGAACACACTATTACATCGTGGACCCGGTCAAAGGGACGAAGACTGAAGTCTTCGACATGGACAGACTTGCAATGCAGATCACAGAGGTTGTCCGCTACCCTTTTGAGGCCAAGCATATTCCTATAAGGGATTTGGAATTGAAGGACGACAAAGCGTTCACCTTCAACATCATCTCCGGTCTTCAGAACGACAGGGACACGACATATTTCCGCTACGAAATCGCTTCGGCAAAGCTTGATACAGTGGCAAAGGAGAAGGACAAGTACCCGCGTTGGGCTTCGATTGCTCCAAACGGAGAGTTCGGAGTCTATGCCAAGGGTTCCAATCTTTGGGTGATGGATTCGACCAGCCTCCGCAAGGCCGCAAAGGACGAGAAGGACAGCACTATCGTGGAGCATCGCCTGACAACTGACGGAATCAGGCAGTTCGGCTACGGGTACGGCAACTATGCCGGTGACACCGAGGCAGACTCCACAAAACGGCACTACCCTGGCGAGCTCGTCTGGTCTCCGGACTCGAAACGTTTCGCCACTATGAAGTGGGACATGAGGAAACTGGACGATCTTTGGGTCAT
>CAKUSF010000151.1 GCA_934678915.1 uncultured Bacteroidales bacterium | reverse complement strand
CACACCAGTTGGGAGAGTAGGTCGCTGCCGTTCTTCGGGGAGTCCGATTGTCGAAAGACAGTCGGACTCCTTTTTTTGTGTTAACACCAGTACCGCGCTCAAGCCCTCTCCGGAAGCGTTTTCCACCCTTTTTGTCCTTCAATGTCTCCTTGCTGCTACCTTGAACGACATTATGCCTTTATTTGTTGTTGAACACATCCTTGTGCTCTAACCAAAAGCACGTTCCTGTTTTTTGCTGCCGTAGCAAGAAGCCTATGACGGCCCTTTACCCGGCTAGGGCGCGCGAAGCGCGTAGGCCGCCATAACCTTCTTGCAACGGCAGAGCTCCCTAATGAATGAACCTAAAATAGAATGACGCCCATCTTTTTACCGATTTTTTACGTTTATTCCACCTTCTTTGGCTCCAAGGTTTTCCACTTCGTATTATTAATTCGTTTTACCTATCTACTTATGAATTTGAAGTTTAGCGTCATTATTGCTTCAAGTTATTCCACTTCTTCACCACTCCGAGTTATTTGTTTTAACCATTTATATATTTTTGTCTTCCCAAACTACCTTTTATCGAATAAGGTATGGGCATGAACAATATTAACATTATAATTGTATGCGTAAACTTATTGTGTTCTTGATGCTGTTGGTAGGCTTCTCGGCTTACGCGCAGCAGCGTTCTGTTAGCGGAACTGTCAAGGATCAGAATGGCCTGCCGGTCATTGGGCTCACTGTCTTGGAGCAGGGAACCGGTAATGGCGTCACCACTGATCAGGACGGTCGCTATGACATCTATGTGTCTTCTAAGGATGCGGTTTTGGAGTTCGCGTCTTTGGGCTATGCCACAGTGACTGAGAAAGTGGGCGACCGCTCTGTTGTCAATGTCACTGTTAAGGAACAGGCTATAGCACTTGATGCTGTTGTTGCGATCGGCTACGGGTCTGTACGAAAAAAGGATTTGACCACGGCAGTCTCAACCGTAGACACCGATGACATCAGGCTTCGTCCTGTCCCTACTGTCTCTGGTTTTATTCAAGGAAAGGTCGCTGGTGTGACAGTACAGCAGACTTCCGGTACCCCTGGCTCAGGAATGACAGTCAGAATCCGTGGTAACTCCTCAATCACATCGGGCAATGATCCTCTTTATGTCGTGGATGGTGTTCCTGTAGGTACAGGCAACGGTTCCATAACTTACTTGTCTCCGAATGACATCGAGACGATGCAGATCCTCAAGGATGCCTCATCAGCGGCAATCTATGGATCAAGGGCTGCCAACGGTGTGGTTCTCATCACAACCAAGAAAGGCTCGAAGGATGTCGGCCCACAGATTAACTTCACTTCCTATGTGGGTCTAGGCAAGGTCGCAAAGACATTTGATGTCCTGAACGTTGCCCAATACAAAGAGCTCATGGATGAGATTGGAGCTGTCAAGCTGCCTGACGGACTTAAGGATGAGACAGATTGGTTCAAGGAAACCTACAGGACCGCGGTCTCTCAGAACTACCAACTGTCCGTCTCCAACGCCAATGACAAGTCCAAGTACTACATTGGTGCCGGCTATGTTGACCAAGAGGGTATCATCCGCACAAGTTACTATAAGAGGTATAACTTCAGGGCCAGCATGGACTCTGACATATTCAAGTGGATCAATGTCGGAGCTGACGTCACATTTTCACATTGGAAACAGAACGGCATCATCTCCGGTACCGGCTCAAACAGGGCAGGTGTCGTGATGTCTGTCATCAACACTCCGACATACGCGAAGGTTTGGAGCGAGGAGAACCCTGACTGGTACTGGACACAGTTCTACGGAGCGAACGTAACCACTCCAGCGGAGAACATCGCCCGTCAGGAGAACTTCTACGACCAGAACGACAGGCTCATCCTCACCGGACACGCCACGATCAAGTTCAGCAAGAACCTGAACTTCAAATCGACCGCCACCATGGACAGAACCTGGACGTTCAATTACCAGTTCCTTGACCCTATCAAGACTGCTGAGGGACGTACCCAGCACGGTAAGGCAGAGACCACGAGAGCCGACAACAGGGTCATCGTTCTCGATAATATTCTTACCTATAAAAATACTTTGGCTGGTAAGCACAACATCGAGGCAATGGCCGGTACCTCAGCGACACTTTCTCATTGGGAGAACCTGACCGGCTCAAGGCAGTACTTCTCCACAGAGTACGACAACATCCTCTACGGTCTGAATGGCGGTAACTCTTCCGGCCTTAGGGGTAATTCACAGGGATTGTCCGAATGGAACATAATGTCCTACCTCGGCAGAATCTCATACAACTACAACAGCAAGTATTACCTTACAGCGAATATTCGTGCTGACGGCTCGTCAAAACTGGCTCCGGGACACAGGTGGGGCTATTTCCCTTCAGTTTCCGCGGCATGGCGTGTCTCTGGAGAGAACTTCATGCAGGACATTGATTGGATCAACGACCTGAAAATCCGCGCAGGATGGGGACAGCAGGGCAACCAGGGTGGTCTTGGCGACCATGCCTGGGTTCAGAAATATAGCCTTGTCTACTATGACTGGACAAAGTCCGAGAACGCTCAGGCGACTCCTTCCCTTGGAGGAAAGAGCAACATCGGAAACAGGGATCTGACCTGGGAGACAACCACACAGACCAATGTGGGTGTCGATCTTTCAGTTCTGGACAGCAGACTGAACTTCACCTTGGACGGCTACTACAAGTACACCACCAACCTTCTGATGAGCGTTCCGCTTCCATCGCCATATTCAAACATAACAAGGAACGAGGGCGAGATGTCCAACTGGGGACTTGAGTTCGCGGTCTCCTCAGTCAACATCGACAGGAACGGATTCCGTTGGAACACAGACTTCAACATCTCGATGAACCGCAACAAACTGGAGAAACTCACCCTCCAGCAGGTCTATAACTACATCAAGCCTTCTGACATCCAGAGTGAATATGTCGTCAGGATGACTCCTGGCATGCCGCTGTCCCAGTTCTGGGGCTACAAGGCCAATGGAGTTGATCCTGAGACGGGTCTGATGATCTACGAGGATCTTGACGGAAACGGAAAGATTTCGGATTCCGACAAGACCTGGATCGGAGACCCTAACCCTGACTTCACTTTCGGTATGACCAACAACTTCAGCTACAAGGGATTCAACCTGAGCTTCCTCGTCACCGGCTCTGTGGGCAATGACATCTACAACGCCTCAAGGGTTGACATGGAAGGAATGGTGAACGGCTACAACCAGACCACGGCTGTCCTTCGCCGTTGGAAGATTCCTGGACAGATCACCGACATTCCTAAGTCGAACGAGATGTACAACGTCAAGGTCTCATCCCGCTGGATTGAGAACGGCTCTTACCTGAAGGTAAAGAACATCACTCTGTCTTACGATTTCACTGGCCCGAAACTCAAGCGTCTCAACATCACAAGGATCCGTCCTTACGTGACACTTGACAACATGATCACGTTCACCAAGTACTCCGGCTATGACCCGGAGATGAGCCAGTGGGCCAATGCGATCCACTTCGGAATCGACTGGGGCACTTACCCTTGTGTCAAGACTGTTACTTTCGGTGTTAACGTTGATTTCTAAAAGATGATGAGTATGAAAAAGTCATTAATAATATTCTCTTTCCTCGCTCTGGTCCCGCTCGCTTCATGCGAACTTGACATCTATCCTGTCACAGGCTACAACGAGGGTAATGTTTTTGTCCCGAAAGACACAACGACTTCGCAGTACACCACCGCAGCGCAGATGGAGAACCTTGTCAAAGGATTCTATAGCGGTGTGCTTAAGAACGATAGGATGCAGAGGCTTCAGTTCATGGACTGGCTCGTGTATTCAGAAGTCCGCGCGGACAACGCCTACAACGGCTCTCCGAGCACTGCGGAACTTGTCGGGATCGAATCCAACAAGATTGACGGATCGAATCAGAATGTCACTCGAGATTGGAGTGACTTTCAGCTTGCGATAAACGC
>CAKUSF010000150.1 GCA_934678915.1 uncultured Bacteroidales bacterium | reverse complement strand
TTGCTGAGACTGTCACCAAATCCCAACCTGTACGACGCAAGGCAGAGTATTGTGGCCACAAGAGCGTTGCAGATGCCACCCACAATCTTTGATAATGATCCGCTGACGTAGAGGCAGAAGACGTAAAGAAGAGCTCCGATCACAAAGTCCGCTGCGCAGTCCATGAATCCTCCCCCGAACACCGCGCAGAAGCCTGCCGCTCCGAATGCAGAACCGGCAATTTGCTCCCATGCAGGTTTGGCAGGGGCGTCTTTTATTGACTCCAGACGTTGTCTCGCTTCTGACAGGGAGTGTTTCCCAGCGGCTATCTCGTAACTTAACTTATTGACAGCTACTACTTTCGAAAGTTGTATGCCACGAATTGGGATGAACTCCACATTGGCATACTTTCCGAGCGAACCGGTAGTGAATATGCCGTTGCTGAGGACGAAAAAATGACCGGAATCCACCCCATAGTTGGATGCGATCCGTTCCATCGTGTCCTCGACACGTGAAATCTCAGCTCCGTTCTCCAGAAGGATGTGTCCTGCGATCGATGCTACTTCCAGAACCTCGGTTGTGTTGTCAATCTCTGCCATGGCGCAAAATTACAATAAAATCGGCAGATTATTGTAATTTGGTTTCGTGTGCAGGATTGTTTGCTATTGCCTCCTTGATGTCAGCGTTGTCTGGTCGCTTCGACAAGCTCAGCGACCGTAGGTGCATGGTCACTAAGCCAACCGAAGTGACTATAGCGTTCGGTCACTGAGCCTGTCGAAGTGACCTTTGGGTCACGATGAATTTCCAATAGACCAGCGCCAGCGTAACTATAGCCCCGCCAACAATCCCGATGAACGAAATCGACAGATGCGAGCAGACCATTCCTCCAATCAAGGCTCCCGTACCGATGCCGAAATTGAATATTCCCGAAAAGATTGACATCGCAACGGAGGTCTGCGACTGCGGAGTGTCAGTGATGATCTCGGATTGCATTGCAACGTTGAAAGCAGTCGCTGACATTCCCCACAGAGCACAGACCACGATCGTTGCAGGAACGCTGAAGTAAACAGGCCACAGCAACAAGACCCCTGCGATGAGTCCGACCATGGAAATGTTGATGAACTTGAAACGAGTCTTAGGGTAATATTTTGAGAACAGCATGCTTCCGATGATTCCGGCACCTCCGAAGATCATAAGCGTCATAGTGATGGCGTTCTCGCTCATCCGCCCGACCTGTTGAAGGAACGGTTCGATGTAGCTGTAGGCTGTGTAATACCCTGTGGCGAAGGCAGCGGTGGTTATGAATATCCCGATGAGAACCTTGTTCTTAAGCATCACCGGCAAATCGTGGGCTGTCATCCCGCCACCGCTTGGTACTTTAGGTAGCAATGCGAACAGATAGAGGAAAATAAACAATGCCACAGCCCCGATGCTGAGGAAGGTCATTCTCCACCCAACGCTAAGACCTATGACGCGTCCAAGCGGCAGGCCGAGGATCATCGCGATAGAAGATCCGGTGACTATCATACTGAGTGCTATGGCCTTATGACTAGTGGGAACAATCCTTACAGCTATGATTGAGATTATTGACCAAAAGATGGAATGCGCGCATGCGACACCGATTCTGGAAGCCAACAGCATTCCAAAGGATGTTGAGAGATAAGACATCACCTGGAATGATGTAAACACTGCGATGACCCCAAGGAGAAGTCTGCGCATCTCCAACTTGGAAGTCATCAGCATAAGTGGAAGTGAAAGAGCCATGACGACCCATGCATAGACGGAAATCAGCATCCCCGCTTTCGCTTCGGTTAATCCGAAATCCCTGCCGATGTCCGTCAGCAGTGCGATAGGAATGAATTCCGAAGTGTTGAATATGAACGCTGACAATGTCAGTCCTACCAACGCTGACCACGTTTTCAAGGACATCTCGCGCTCCTTGATCTGATCTGCAATTTCCATATTATATACTAACTAACCGGGCGCAAATATAGAAAAAGATTCCGGTTCCTTGTACCTTTCTATGTGATATAAAACAATTTACGTGTTCTATGGAATGTTATTGGCCAGTGTTCAGCCTTCATTCTCCGCGAGTATATTCATAAACATATTCTTGGATCCGGGGTTGCTTGGATTGGGGATTATTCATATCTTTATGAGGTTAAACCGTTAGTTTTATGTCAAAGGATGTCGCATTGGTGCTTTCGAGTGGTGGACCGAGAGGTTTTGCCTACATCGGTGCTATTGAAGAACTGGAAAAAAGAGGCTACAACATAACTTCCGTGACAGGCTGCTCTATCGGCTCTCTAGTCGGGGGTGTCTATGCTGCTGGAGGTCTGGATGGCTTCAAGGAGTGGCTGTTCAATCTTGACAGCACCAAGTTGCTTTCCCTTTTGGACGTGTCAATCAGCAAGAGTTATCTTGTCAAAGGTGATAAGGTGATCGAGTCGATCAAGAAAGTCGTCCCTGATGTGAACATCGAGGATCTTCGCATCCCTTACAGAGCCGTTGCCACGGATCTCTACACCGGAGAGGAAGTCGTGTTCAGCGAGGGCAAGTTGTTTGACGCGATACGTGCCTCGATTTCTATCCCTTCTTTGTTCCGACCGGTGAAGTACGGCTATCACACTCTAATTGACGGTGGAATCGTCAACACTATGCCGCTTAGTCAGGCTGTCCGCAACGGACATGACATTCTGGTCGCTTTTGATGTCAATCAGATTGATTCCGAACGTATAACAAACTACCTAAAGGCTTTGGAAGAGGCCCACGAGGAGGATTCGGAATTAAAGTCCGACACGTTGGACACTTTCAGTGATCTCGCCCTTAGGAAAGGCCTTCCCCTCATCGACCGTGTGCGTATGTTGGGCGACGAGGCCCAGAGAGCCTACAAAGAGATGCGTGTGATCAACCGCAAGACCAAACGGATAGAGCGGAAGGCCCATGACGAGAAAGTCCCGATGGGTGACAACTACTATTCCATCCTGACAAGGACATTTTCCTTGATGAACCACACAATCGCGAGGCAATCGATCCAGCTCTACAAACCTGACGTGCTGGTGAGCATGAACTTCGATGCCTACGGTCCCATCCCAGACTACGCCAAAGGCGAGGAAATCGCCACCAAAGGACGTGAGCTCATGTCCGCTGCCCTTGATGAATATGAAAGCCATGCCAAATAAACTGTGAAGATCATGGTTGTTAACATTGGATTTTGCATATTTCTTGGAATTGTGTCCGGAGGAGTGGCTGTTATTGTGTATAGTCTCGGCAAAGCGCAAAGAAAACCCTTCGTGACAGACAAAGCGGAATATTATTTTGAGGAGGTGTATTCGTGTTATGTTTGTCAGAAAAATCCTGAGGTCTCCTCGCCTGAATATGGTGAATGGTTATGGGGATATGCCGCAAACCATATAGCAATGTTTATTACTTGGATAATTGATAATGGGTTCTATGGTGAGATTCACAATGATGTGAAGGGTGACATACAACTGGTGAAAACACGTAAGATGACAGGAACTGAGTTCCTTGCCAAAAATTGTGACTATTGGCTGACAAACGAGGATCTGAGCCCCGAGATCTTGCCGTTTGTAGAATGTTATTATTATCAGACATATTTACGTCAGTATAATAAGTTGTTTTGTAAGAAATTGGTGTCACCATTGCATCCATCTCCGTTTTCTTGGGATGATTACGATTTGATCTCCAAGCGCATAACCCGAAGTTACAAATTGTGGGAATTCTTCAATAAACCAATCGGCCCCCGATAGCTATGAATATTTTGTCCGCTGAAAGGCTTTTTCTCCGGACAAACTGATTGAAAACATGGATTTCTCCGGTGAATCCCTATTTGACCGGACAAATTTCAGGAAATATCACTACATTCGTGTAAAATTGAACGGATGAATATGGACATGGCAATGTTAGTGACCTTATTGATACCCTTTGTGGGAACGGTGATCGGTTCCGCGTTCGTTTTCTCTATGAAAAGGGAGATGCCGGTGCTTTTGCAGAAAGCTTTGCTGGGTTTTGCGTCTGGGGTGATGGTGGCGGCTTCTG
>CAKUSF010000149.1 GCA_934678915.1 uncultured Bacteroidales bacterium | reverse complement strand
TGAGGCGACATATTCAGGAGTCAAAGGCATGGTGGACATGGCATATTCAGTGATGGATGCCGGGGTGTCCGGGCCGGTGAGCGAAGAGACAAATCCTTCTATGTTCGTCCGACAGCCTTCGCCCGTGAAACTGTCAGCGAAAGCCTGGATTGCGGCTTCATATTCAGGACTGACGGGCTCGCTATAGAAGCAGTACACTCCATCAACGTCGCAAAGCGCCCCTTTGCCTCCCGTCAGAAGCACCTGCCGGCAGACCGGAGTGCCGAGGCTGTGACCTACAAACACCGCAGAATCAAGACTTTCCTTGGCAAGGACAGAATTCACGGCATCCGCGAAAAACTGCAAGGTGTACTCCACGCACGGCTTGTCGCTTCAACCGAACCCTGGCAGATCTATGAATATCATCCTGAGCCCTTTGTCCCCCTTCAGCCCTTCATACTGTCTTTCCCAAGAGTACATGTCGCACCCGAACCCATGGACAAACACCACAGACTTGTCACCACGTCCGCTTGTCTTATAGTGTACCTTGACACTATCCATCCGGACGTACGCTGAAGGCAGTTCCTTGATCGAAGCCGGAGTCTTGGAGCATCCTAAAGCGGTGGCGACCACTGCCGCCAACACCGCAAGCCTGATGAATATGCTTGTTTTCATGACGTTTATTATTTCTTTAGCAGATTTCCGAAATATCCGATGCAAAGTTACATTAAAGCCGCATACACACGAAAAATCGATATGGACAGCCTCATCGCAGAACCATCTGACAGCCAACAGCTGAGCCATCAGTACACGGACATTTTCCTAAACGAAGACCATAATCGGGGGCAAATCACAGCGTATTGCCCCCGAAAAGCATTTAGAGAAGCGTTCCGGGGGCACTAACGCCCTTTTCGCCCCCGCCCACAACAAGATCGGAAAACAGATTATTGGCGCAGAGCAAACATTCCACAAAAGCCCCTCTGCGCCACAAGACACCATAGGTTCTGTGACTACTTCATGGGATACGGCTCAGCGAGATACTCGGCCTCCTTGCCGACATATTCATTGATGCCGTTAAGTTTGTTCACAATCGCGATTAACCGCCTGATCTGATTCAGCATATTCAGAAATGTTTGCCGCAAATTAAACAATCCAAGGCGAAAATTCTGTCGTCTTGATAAGAAATGCGAATCGAAGAGAAGAATCCTGTCCGGCCTATCGTTGTTTCACCGGACAAACCAGCCAGATCACACGATTCGTCCGGCAAAATGGCCTTTCACCGGACAAACCACAGAACCGCACTACTCATCCGGCTAAACGGCCTTTTCCCGAACAAACAAGCGGAATCGCACGACTTGCCTAGCAAAAGTGCATGGCAGACAGTGCGTGGAGCAAAGGGGTTGACGCACGGAAGAAGGCTAAATGGGGATCGTGAGTGAAATTGATCCCCCTACGCACGAGATGGCAGCGGGCAGCATGGCAGTCAGCGCACGGACGGAAGCCAAGCTGAATATTACTGGCTAAAGTTTGACATTTCCGGCTAAAAGGCTTACCGATGGTCTCCCAAAGAGAGATAATCCTTGAGCGCATCGACATATTCATTGAACGCCTTGAGACCGGAGTCAGTCGCACGGCAGGTAGTGCAAGGCTTCTTGCCTTTGAAGCCCTTCTCCACCGTGATGTAGCCGGCCTCGCTGAGTTTGTCGATCTGCACGCTGAGGTTGCCGGCAGTGGCTCCCGTCTGCTTTCTGATATAGACGAAGTCCGCCTCCTCGACACCGATGAGGATCGACATCACAGCAAGGCGGAGTTCGGAATGCAGCAGCGGATTCAGTTTTCTGAACATAACCTACCGCTTTATTATTCTGGCAATCACTCCACCGACAGTCATAATGACTCCGCTGAAAAGCCAAATCAAGCAGATCTGCGCGCCCTCGTAGTTCGTGTAGAGAGCACCGAGCAGAACCACCAGCACCCCCGAAGTGATGATCGGCCAGCTCTTGATGACTATGCCTGTGGACAGGATGGTGAACCCGAACAGGGATGTGATGAGGTAGGTGTCGAGCACGAACGGATTGACCGTACAAGTGAGTATGGTCAGGCAGATAGCCGTGATTCCGAAAGCGCACCACATCCAACCTACCGTCTTGTGGAGATAGGTTTTCGGAGCGTTGCTTCCTCTTTTTGAAATGAATATGGCCGCAGGAACCCCGATAACCGGAATGAGAAACCACAGGTAATTCCAGACCGGATTCCCCGTCCCGTTCCACAAGATATAGATCAGTGCGGAGACCACCGCAAGTATCACACCCCAAAGGATGTAGTAAGTTCCTTGATTCTTCTCGATCGCTCGGCAGTTCCTTGCCATTGTCTCGCTGATGATTTTCAGACTCTGCTCAGCGGAAAGATTGTTGTTCGTTTCCATAACATTTTGATTTACATTATTTCAGTCATTAGAAGCTCTGTACATCAGCTCCAACGACATCACAAATATAAACAAGTTTATAATATAAACCAAAAAAAACTTATGACTAGTGAATCTATTAAGGATTACCTTCCTTAGCCATCAGTACATGGACATTTTCCTGACCTCAACAATAATCGGGTGCAAATCAGAGCGTAATGCACCCGAAAAGCATTCAAAGAAGCGTTCCGAGGGCATTAACGCCCTTTTCGCCCCCCCCGAAAATCAGATCATCAGCATTATCCGCCCCTCCGCCTTGACGAAAGTGTCCGGATAACGCATCACAACGGCATATACCTGAGCCGAAGTCACTGGCTGTCCGTCCTTACGAATATGTAGCCGACGCTGGTTGATGATTTCCGCTATCTGTTCAGTCCTCAACCCGTTTCCTCTCTCGGCAAGTACATAAAGTATGGCCTCCTCGATCTTCATAAATATTAATACAAGTAAAATGGGCCCTCTTGGATGCCTTTCCGCTATTCTAATCCTGCGGAAGCGGACACAATGACCGCACCGGTTTCCCGTGATTCTTGGCATAAGCTATCTCCCTCGCGGTGCTTTTTCCGATGTACCCACCAGGATTGACAATGAATATCTCATCGGCCATGTCAATCTTCGCCAAATGCATCTCATCCAGCATTTCCTTCACACCGTCATCCAAGACCTCGTCATCACCGCTGTGCCCGAACAGCCCGACCGAAATCACAATGTACCCCTTGAGGGTCAGCTCCTTATGCACCCTAAAAAACTCATCCTTGAACCGCGTGCTTCCGCACAGGGTGATTACTTTGTATTTTCCTTGCATAGAAATAGTTATAATCAGAGCCCGGCTGCTATAAAGACTCTTTTACACAAAACTAATAACTTTTCATCAAATAATGAGAGTACGAGAATAACTTTAAGAAGGAAATATCCACGAGGATAGGCATTTGTCCACGCAAACAGGCATTCCCCGGACAAACCATTGATATTGTACAATTCGTCCGGTAAAACAGCTTTCCACCGGACAAACCATTGATGTGAAGCTGGAGTGGAACAAGATAGCTAAAAAGACTTTCCGCTATCGCCACCATAACGGTAACGTTAGTAATTGGCGCAAATAGGCAAGCAAAAGTCTCATATCTGAATTTTGGTAACGTGCAAAATTCAGATATGAGACTTTTGCTTGCCATGTCGGGCTGTTATGCCGCTTCGACAAGCTCAGCGACCGACCCAGCAAAAGGGCGGACTGCCTTACGCGAGACGCTTTTCGAGTCGCTCGCGGATAGCGGCGATGAAGTCAGCGGAGTTCTTGACCTGTGGGGTGACACCTTCCATGAGGTTGGCGAGATCCTTGGTCACGATGCCTTCATTGAGAGTGTCGAAGCAGGCGGCCTCAAGCTGGTCGGCGTAGTTCACAAGCTCAGGGATGTTGTCCAGCTCACCTCTCTTGCGGAACGCACCGCTCCACGCGAAGATCGTGGCGATAGGGTTCGTGGAGGTCTCCTCACCTTGAAGGTGCTTGTAGTAGTGGCGGGTAACTGTACCGTGGGCAGCCTCGTACTCATACTTGCCGTCAGGGCTGACGAGAACGGAGGTCATCATGGCGAGAGAACCGAAGGCGGTGGAGATCATATCGCTCATCACATC
>CAKUSF010000148.1 GCA_934678915.1 uncultured Bacteroidales bacterium | reverse complement strand
TTTTCTGCAAATAAATCAAGCGATTTTTGGACTTATCACACTGAATTTCAATCGATTTTGACTAAAGTAGAGACGACGAATTAGTATCATACACTCTATGGCTTAACGCAACATCCTCCTCAGTGTCAATGAGTGGTGGGTAATGTGTTGACTATCATGTGGTTAATGCTTTGCCTTAAGTGTTATATCGCTAAAGACAAGTAGCTAGACTATTTATTAACAACGATTTACAAATTACGCCTTTCTTGGTTATGAGCCGCATCATCGACATCTGGTCAGGGTACAGACTAAAAGTTATTATAATGTTTTAACACTTTTTCTTTGAAAGATTGTCATTGTTTTTTAAATTTGTCAGTTGTTAAAGAGCAAGTTGAAATACTTTTTATCACTTAAATTATAACATTATGAATCACACTGATTTACAAAAACTGGGGGGGGTAGAATACACCACTCCGATCTGTAAGTTCGTTGAACTTGACACCAATGCGACCATCTGCCAGGGAAGTAATGGTGATGGTACTTACTCAATTGATGACTGGACGACTGACGATTCCGGTCTTGAGTTCTAACCTTTAAAGTTCGTACACAATGAAAAAACAGATTCTTACTTTGGGTATGATGTGCGCAGCCGCATTTGCCCTTACCAATTGTGACAAACAATCAACTGAACCACAACGTCCATCCGAAGGCACTCCGTTCGAGATTATCGCCTCTGCCGTTGATACTAAGACCGCTAATGAAGGTCTCAAGACCGTATGGGCTGAGAATGATGCTCTCAATGTATTCCATGCCGTCGCTGGTGCCAAAGATTATGGAACTAACGATAAGTTCACATGGACGGGAACTGACAACAAATTCTCCGGAGATCTCACTGAGGGTCTTGAGGACGGAAGCTACGACTGGTATGTGTTGTATCCGTATGCTAGCCAAATTTTGACCCCTGGTAAGCGCGATGCCGGCTATATCTACATTGGACATAGTAATGGCGTAAATCAGCAAGGAAACAACAGTACCGCCCACCTTTGCAAGACTCTTTGCCCTCTTTATGGAGTTGCCAAGGGTGTTGACGCAAACGCTACGGTAAATCTCACCATGAAGCAGTTGGCTTCTGTTGTCAAAATCGTGGTGAAAAACTCTAACGACGCTGACCTTACTGTCAGCAGCATAGATTTTACCGCTGAAGAGGACATTGTGGGATCATATTTCATTGACATTACCAAGTCCCCGGTTGTTTACACTCCGAGTGACGATCAATATGTAAAGAAAGTCGAGACCCTGAATGTCAAGAACGGTACCCCTATCGCAAAGGGAGAGAGTGCTGAGTTCTACATTCCGATCAAGCCTTTCACCGCCGCTTCTGGTTCTACTTTGAAAATCTCAGTCAATGGTTACGAGAAGCCATTGAAAATGACAAAGGATGTCATATTCAACGCTGGTGAGATTAAGGAAGTTTCGTTCAATTATGATAAAACTACTGTTGTAGAGGAGTCTGTGGCAAAGTTCGAAGCTACAAAAATCGGGAATGGTTATGGCCCTCATGAGGGAGTAGAGTCTAATGGTTATAAATGGGCAGTTACATTTGGTCAGGGGACCTATGTCGGTACCAATGATAAGAAGAAGACCGGCTGTAAGCTTGATAGCAAATACGAAAAAGTAGGTACACCATGTGGATATAGTGCGGAGCAGACTCAAGTAGCAGCTGTTATCTCTGAATCTAAATTATCCAACGTTTCAAAGGTTGTTGTTGACGGTGACACTGATAAATATAATCCGGAGAAAATATCTTTGGTATATTCTGTTGATGGTACTTCATATACATTGATAGAAACTAAGGATTATGCTAAGACTAATGAGTTTACTTTCAATAAAATTGATGCTGCTTACTATGCTGTGGTCCTCTATTATAGCGGAACCAGTTTTATGAGAACTAATAATCTAGCTATTACCTTCTACGAATGAACAAACTCCGGCGGTTCCGGCGGTGGCGGGACCACGGAGGGGGAGCCGGGGGCTACGGTCGCCAATGGTGGCTGCACGATGACGAGTTCGACAGAGGCAACTCTGTCGGGCTCATTCTCAGGGGCTAGCTCGGTTCCTTCTGAGGTGGGTTTCTACTGGGGAACCTCCTCCAACTCTTTGACAAACAAGGTTGTGGCAGATGCTGCAAGTTCGACTAGTGGGACGTTTACGGCCAAGCTGAGCGGCCTTACCGAGGGACAGACTTACGTCTATCGGGCGTATGCCATCGTCAGCGGTACGGGTTCGCATTCATCCGAGACTCAAATCTTCTACGCCAGCGGTACAAATTACTTCAAGGCTGGTGAGGCATCGTCTTCATCTTCGGCTTTCTGTGGTTGGCTTGAGCTTCCAGGCGGAGAGGTAGGCACCAGACAGAGCGCATCGGAAGGATTCAAGTACGTCTCGGAGGACTCCCGTTACATCACGGATGTCCTTATGGCAAGTGGAAAACGTAACTACACCCATTACTTCGACACCGAGATGTACACCTCAATGTGGACGGCCTATCCGCTGTACTCGGCTGCGATGGGAGACTTGACCAGACCAAAGAATTGGCACAGCAATCCGAACATTGACACGAAGTACCAGATCAATGTCTGGGATGGCAGCTACAATGCAGGTGGGGTTTATTCTCGTGGACATCTGATTCCAAACGGATCGCGCAACGGTATCAAAGCGATGCAGCAACAGGCGTTCTATGCAACCAATTCTGTTCCGCAGATCCAGACTAAGTTCAACGACGGTATCTGGAACACCTTGGAAAACGCGCTTCAAGGTGTGGCCAAGTCCGACACTGTCTATGTTGTAACTGGAGTCGCTTTCAAAAAGGTGGGTGGTTCAGAGACCGTTAAGTACATCAAGCCAGCACATGACAGCAAGCAGTGCCCTGTCCCGAATTACTTCTACAAAGTGGCTTTGAAAGTCAGAAGGAGCGGCTCCGCCATCACAGCGGCAAGCGCGGTGGGTGTTTGGTTAGAGAACAAGGTGTATGGGAACAGTAATTACTCTCAATATTCCGTCTCCGTTGACCAGATTGAGGAGTGGACAGGATTTGACTTCTTTGTCAACCTTCCGGAATCTCTTCAGCTAACTGCCGAGAAGAACTCCAGTTGGTCAACATTTGCAAATTTTAAGTAATTGAATACCATAGATTACACGAAAGGAGGGCTGCCAAAAGCACTTTTGGCAACCCTCCTTAAATTATTGCTACATCCTATGTGTGACAAAGGCTAAATCTCAGCTGATGTCTCCTGCCAATGGCCAAAGACAGCAGCTGACAGTCAATACAGGCAGCCGAAAGCCCAGAGTGGAATTTTCTTGCCGTTGGCCACATCGATGTTGTCAACAGCAAGAGCCGCGTTCTGGATGTCTGCGTCATTTATTTGGGAGTAATCCTTCCCCGCTCCTCCAACCTCTATCACATTTTTGTGATCTATCCTGAAATCTCCTGTTTTAAGTCCTCCATACTCAACTTTGTGTCCAGCGGATGCTAACTGGTTGCAGAAGAATGTTTCTCGCGCAGTCCCTGTCTCGGGTTCGCCATCTGAGAATGTATAGAGGAGGTTTGTGTTGTCCATCAGTAGTTTGTCCGGCTTCTGAAGGTCGGAAATCTTGTCCATTTCTGTGTATAGGCATCTGATCACTTTCGCCTCGTCAAGGTATTTGAAATACTTTAGAAGTGTGATCCTGTCGATGCTCAGACTCCTTGATAATTTGGACACATCAACAAGATAAGGCAACATTCCAGAGATCACTTGAAGAAGGGCACTAATCTTTCTTGTGTTTGAGACGCTTATCCCTCTGAATCGGGTCAATTCGCTGTCAATGATGTAATTGACAACATTTTCGACAAGGTTCTTGTAGGTCCTGCTTTTCTCGAACGAGAAAGGATAGTAACCGTTTCTCAGATAATCAGGGAAATATTCCAACGGGCGGCACACCTTTCTTACCGCCATGCAGAATCCATTGGGATCGGATAGAAGCTGAGTCAGAGTCACAGGCTTTACCTCACGCTTGGTGCGGAACCAAAGATATTCCCGGAAAGATAATCCCGGCATGTCATACACATCAG
>CAKUSF010000147.1 GCA_934678915.1 uncultured Bacteroidales bacterium | reverse complement strand
CAAGTTCCATTATGCTGTCCTTGTGATCGTAGAAATATCTGCCGGCGTAACGGTCTGAGAATCGCATCTTTCCTAAATGCGTCACTACATCATAGTTCCGTAAACCAGCTTTGTAAGATGGCATGTCGCGTCCGACATCAATGGCTACAGCGGCAGAATCATTCTTGAACGGAATCATATTTATGCCGGAATAAAAAGCTCCGTGATCCTGGACATATTCGTAGAAATCCGCTTCCACACCATTCCTTTTGAAATAAGCTTTTTGCCTGCTCAGATCAAGGATAATGTCGAATCTGGACAAGAGTCCCAAGCCTGCCACAACTTCTTCAAAACCATAGTCCGACGCTATGGAAGAGACCACAAGTGTGTCATTTACTATTCCGGAATCCACTATGTGGTAAGTCTTTGTGGAGGTTATCTCCACATAATCAAGAATTGAATTTATCTCCAGAAAAGCCTTCTCTTTCTTATATGATTCAGGCCCGCATATCATCGTCATCGACGGGCCATAGGTTCCTGTGTCAACAAGGAGGTCAAACGATGTTGACAATGTGTCGCTTGTACCATGAAACACAATCGGGAAATTCCTGACACACGGATAGTTCTCATTAAAGTACAAGTCTGTCGTCAAGTCAGGATTCTCTATGGGTGCGGCCAGATCGTTTCCGTCCTCCAAGTCAATCCTGCAGTTCTCAAAATCAAAACGCCAGACATGTTCATCCGATTTCGGTATGCTTATGATGGCGTCTGCACCATAGTCATTTCTCAAATCCGCCACGAAGAATTTATCGTACCGGAGGGTGTCCCCTACCATAATGACATCTATGTCGTTGTGGAACAGCTTCCATCTTGCTTTTCTTCTTGAATATGAGAACTCGACATCTTCGACAGTCATTCCTCCGGCAAGACGGATAGAATCAAGACATGGAAGTTTCGCTGCTATGCTTTTATCAAGCACCAAGCCTGGACAACCGGTATCAAACAACGCTTCCAAAGCAATTGTGTCAATTCGGGCCGTTATATTGATAAGCGTCACTCCACTTCTCTTGTCGAAGCGATAAGAGAAATTCGAAGGCAAATCAGACACATTGTCTTGTTCCGGAACGGAACCACAAGCATATAACAGAACAATCGGAAAAAGAAACAATACGTGCAGGACTCTCATAAGGCTCAAAGGAATAGTGTCGCGAAAGTTGCTCTGTTACAAGGTAAACATCTGGGAGGCGTGGGTGCGCGGGAGGGTCTGGAGGTTGGTGATGTCTTTGGCGGTGAGGGAGGCGTCAACGCGGATGGAGCGGAGGGCTTCGGCGGCGGAGTCGAAGGCGAGGGACGGGGTGTTGTTGTTCTCGCTCAGGTGGCAGAGGAAGAGGTTCTTCAGGCCGGGATGCCAGAAACGACGGATGGCTGAGGCGCACTCGTCGTTGCTCAGATGGCCGTTGCCCTGACATATTCGCATCTTAAGCTCATGGGTGTAAGGGCCGCCGATGAGCATTCCGGAATCGTAGTTCGACTCGAAGACCACGGCGTCAGCCTTCCGGGCATATTCAATGGCCTCGTCTGTCACCCTCCCGGCATCGGTCATCAGAAAGAACCTTACCCCCGACCACTCAATGAAATAGCCTACCGTCTGGGTGGCGTCGTGAGGGACGATGAAATGGCTGACGAGAGGAAGCTCGGATTCTGGGGTTTCCCCGCGCAGGCATATTCTTAAAGGCTTGCCATCAGGGAGAATCTGACGGAAATCCGTGATGTAATCCCTTGTAAACGTGTGATGTGCCAGAGCCTCATGAAGCGTAGAGGTGGCATAGACCGGCTTTTTCAGGTGTTTGCAGTAGGAACCCAGATGGCGGATGTGGTCAAGATGATCATGAGTCACAAGGACAGCCTGAAATGAGTCCGTACCAAGCCCGTGTTCCATCAAGGTCTTCTTCAGACGACGCACACTCACTCCGGCATCGATAAGAAGTCCGGACTTACCGTCGGAAAGAAAATAGCAGTTGCCGCAGCTGCCGCTGGAAAGGCTCAGGAACTTCAACATCACTTCTTCTCCTCCTCGCAATATTTCGAGATCACGCTGTAGGCATCCCCTACTCCAAGCTCACCGGCACGCGAAAGGTCAATGCAACCTTTTTCCTTGTCTTTCAAGTAGATCAAGACAAGGCCTCTGTTGTAGTAGGCGTCACCCATGTAAGGATAGATGTTGATCGCCTTCGTGTAGCTGTCCACTGACTCAACGAACTTGGAGGACAGGCAGTAGAGATTGCCAAGGTTGAAATAAACATAAGGAACTCCAGGGAGAATCCTGTCTGCTGCAAGCATGTCCTCGATTGCCTCGGAATAGTCGTAAGTCCTGCTCACCTGGTCTCGCACACGCGCCCTTGTGGTTCCCTTGTCATCCATAGTCAGTGTCTGGACGTTGTTCTCGATGGATGAGATGAAGTCGATCATCTCGGCACGGAGCACTCCCCTGTTCAGATGATAGAAAGCCTTGTAGTACTCTGAATATTTTCCCGTACTCTCAGCATTGACAGCAGCGTCAAACTGATTCAGAGCTGTCGTGTACTGCTTTGACTGGACTGAATAGAGTCCGCGGATGAAAGATCTGTCTGCTTCTGTAAGAACATTAGGATTTCCAGCAGAGAGATAGGAATCGCCATAGAGTGAAGCGTCTATTCCATGAGCGAACACTGGCTTGGCAAGAGAATCGGAATTAGAAATGGTCAAAGTCACAGGAGAATCCGAGATGAACTTGTCGATAAGAGGATTCTCGTAACGGTGACGCAAAGCTATGTTCTGATTGTCTCGCTGAGCAGCCAGACTGAATTTGTACAAGGACTTAAGCCGGATGTTGATGTCCCTGTTCTGGAGAAGTTCGTTGTCGAAGTCCTTTTTCGCGAAATCAGCATCCAACGCAATCAAGGAGCTGTACTTTTTGGTCGTGTCAGCGAAAGAGCCTTCATCGGTGGCGTTTTTGGCGCGGTACTCCTGCACTTTCTTCTGGGCTATGTCGTAGTCCTGCTTCGAGGACTTGGTGCGTCCTAGCATATTTTTGACATAAGATCTGTTCAGGTAGGCTTTAGCGAAATCAGGATAGAGTTCGATGGCCTTGTCATAGTCATCCAAAGCATCCAGCCACCGTCCCATCTGTACGAAATACGAAGCTCGGTTGTAGTAGGCCAGCACATTTTCCGGGTTGATGTTGATGACATGGTCCATGTCCGCAAGAGCGTCTTCCATGTTTCCGACCTGAGCGTTGATCAAGCTTCGGTTGTAGAGTGTCAAGGCATTGCCCGGCTCATCCCTAAGCACACGGTTCAGGTCTTTCATCGCAGCGTTGTAGTTGTTCTGGTCGTAGAACATCAGTGCCCTGTTGAAGTAGGCAAAAGTGTTGGTGGTGTCCAGACTGATTGCCTTATTCATGTCAGAAATAGCATCTTTGTAGTCTTTCTTCAAAGCATAGACGCGACCTCTGCGAATATAGCCTTCGGGATCAAAACGGTCCAATTTGATGGCCTTGTTGTAGTCCTCCAAAGCCTTAGTAGTGTCATTCAGGAAAAGGTACGATGCCCCTCTGTTAAGGTAGGCAGAAGGGTCTTTAGGATCCTTTCTGATGTAACGGTCAAAATCCTCAACAGCCTTGTCAAACTGTTGGGCAAGGAAATAGGTGACTCCACGGCTGAAATAGAGGCCATTCAATCCAGGGCGAAGTTCCATTGCCCGTTGAAGATCCTTTAAGGCTTCGTCATACTTTCCGAAACGGCTGAGAGTAATTGCCCTGAAATGGTAGCCATTGGTAAACACCGGATTCAAACGGACAGATGTGTTGAAATCATTCTGAGCCCCACGCAGGTCCCCTAAATTGTATTTCGCAATTCCTCTATAGAAAAAAGTCCAACAATCAGTGGAATCAAGGCGTGCGAGGACATTGAAATGACTGATGGCTTCTGAATATTTTCCATCCGCTAGGGCCGCGCGGCCTCTGAAATTAAACACATCCTTATCGTACTGCGCATTGGCAAACAAAGCGAAGCACAATAGGAAAAACAGAGTCAACACGGACCTTTTCATACAAATATATTTTACTTTAAGGCTTAAAATTCCTAATTTTGTCGTTTGCAAAGATAAAC
>CAKUSF010000146.1 GCA_934678915.1 uncultured Bacteroidales bacterium | reverse complement strand
CATTATCAAACCTCCTATTCAATCTTGCAAATATAATCAAAAGCATCGGAAGAATGGACTGTTATTGAAATGATGGGTGCGAATATTAATGTAAGAAACTTCAATGAGAACTATTGATCACTTAGCCCACGGTTGTTGAACTTGCCGAAGCATCAAATCCACATACAATAATATTCATAGAAAGAACACAGAAAGGGCGCGAATTGGCGCAAAAAAATACTAATTTTGCCTTGAACAAAAATCTTTGAATATGATTGATTACATCAAAGGGACGATTGTCGAGCTCTCCCCTGCCGAGTTGATTCTAGAGAACAACGGAATTGGATACAGTATTCTGATTTCATTGCAGACTTTTCAGGCGTTGCAGGATAAAAAGGAGGCAAAGGCTTACATATTCCATTACCTTCGCGAGGATGCAGAGTTGTACTACGGGTTCGCCACTAAAGATGAGCGGGAGTTGTTTGAACTGCTGATCAGCGTGTCAGGGATAGGTGTAAATTCAGCTAGAATGATGCTTTCTTCGCTCTCAGCTGAGGAAATCAGGCAGGCTATTCTTTCGGAGGACATCGCAAGGATAAAGAGTGTGAAAGGAATCGGTGTGAAGAGTGCCCAGAGGCTTGTACTGGAACTGAAAGACAAAATCGTCAAAGGTGAAGGAGCGGATTCAACAGAACTGTTCGGTGGCAACCGCAGCGAAATCGTCGAAGAGGCCAGCCGTGCCCTCGTCATGCTCGGTTTCGCCAAACCAGCCGTCAACAAAGCCATCCAAGCCGTCCTCAAAGCCAATCCAAACGCAAAAGTCGAACAGATCATCAAGTCTGCGTTGCAGATGATGTAGATAAATTTTCCGCTAAAGGCGGCAAAAAATAAAAAGACTTTGGCTACCTACGCGCTGCGCGCGCCCTATCCGGGTGAATGGTAGCCAAAGTCTTTTTTACTTTTGCCTTATCGTAAATATTACTAATAACTCAACACAAAATAATAGTCTAAACAACAAACTAATTACAAGTTTTACCGACCAAAATAGACCAGCAGGACGGAGATGTCAGCTGGAGAGACACCGGAGATGCGGGAGGCTTGGGCGATGGTGGATGGCTTGTAGCGGGTGAGCTTCTGGCGGCATTCGATGGTCAGGCCAGAGACTTTGTCAAAATCAAAATCCTGAGGAATTTTCAAATCTTCTAGACGGGCTATTTTCTCAGCAATTGATTTCTCGCGCTCGATGTAGCCTTTATACTTAATTCCGATTTCTACTGCATCAATAATTTCTTTACGGTCGTACTTCTCAGCAAAACTATCCCCTTCTGGAAGTTCTACCGAGAATTTAAAAAATGTTCCACGTGGAACAAAATCTAACAATCTAGCAAGGGAAATCTCAGGACGAGAGGCTAAATCAGAAATGCGTTTAGATTCAGAAAGAGGAGCAGAATTATGATCGGAAAGATATTCATTAATTACATCCGCACGCATGTTCACCTCGTCACACATTCTGGAAAGAGCATCGACCGACTCGTACTTTTCCTGCATAATCGTATAACGCCTTTCGGAAGCAAGACCGATCTTGTAAGAATTCTCCGTCAAACGAAGATCAGCGTTGTCCTGCCTGAGGAGAATACGATACTCAGCACGGGAAGTAAACATCCTGTAAGGCTCATCAACACCTTTAGTTATCAAGTCATCAATCAGAACCCCAATGTAAGATTCGTCTCGACGAAGAATAAAAGGCTCCTTATCATGAATCTTCAAATGAGCGTTGATGCCAGCAATGATTCCTTGGGCGCCAGCCTCTTCATAACCAGTAGTACCATTGATCTGGCCAGCGAAATAGAGTCCCTCAATATCTCTAAGTTCAAGAGTCTCACGAAGTTGCGTAGGATCAAAGTAATCATATTCAACAGCGTAGGCAGGTTTGAATATCTTCGCATTCTCCAATCCTTCGATTGAATGCAGAGCATCCATCTGAACATCCAACGGCAACGAAGAAGAGAAACCTTGGAGGTAATATTCATGAATATACCTTCCCTCCGGCTCCAAAAACAATTGATGTGAAGTCTTATCCGGAAAAACCTTTAACTTGTCTTCGATGCTAGGACAGTACCTCGGACCACGCCCGGTGATCATACCGGTGAACATGGGAGAATCCTTAAAACCTGACCTTAGGATATCATGCACCTTCTCGTTTGTGTGAAGAATATAGCAAGGCATCTGGTTGCCCAACCATTGGACAGCGGAAGCCTGAGCATAATAAGAAAATCTTTCAGGATTATCATCTCCGAACTGCTGCAGAAGTTTAGACGTGTCAACCGAAGAAATGTCGATACGAGGAGGCGTTCCGGTTTTCATTCTACCAGTACGAAGTCCTAGACTGACGAGTTGTTCTGTCAGACCATGTGAAGACAACTCCCCTATCCTGCCTCCCTCGAAAGAAGTGCGACCGATGAACATCCTGCCATTAAGAAAGGTTCCAGTAGCCAAAATAACCGCTTGAGACTTAAAAATTGCCCCAGTATTTGTCTTGACTCCACAGATTTTTAAATTCTCAAAGAGAAAAGAAGTTACAAAATCCGCGTAAATATCTAAGTTACAAATATTTTCAAGAATATTCCTCCAGTACGCAGAAAAGACCTGTTTGTCACACTGAGCGCGTGGACTCCACATTGCAGGTCCCTTCGAACGGTTCAGCATCCTGAACTGAAGAGTCGAGGCATCAGTTACCAGTCCCATCATTCCACCGAGCGCATCAATCTCACGAACAATCTGCCCTTTAGCGATTCCACCAACGGCAGGGTTGCAGGACATGCGAGCAAAACTGGTAAGATCAGCATTAATCAACAAAACGGACGAACCAAGATTGGCAGCGGCAGCAGCAGCTTCACAACCAGCGTGTCCCCCACCAACAACAATTACATCGTAAGAATATGTCATATTCAAGAAAAATCTACAATTCATGAAGAGGCAACAATCGAACAGGTAGCCTCGCTATCATTATATTCAAAAATAAAATTAGGCCTTATCTCTCAGACTAAGATAATAATCCTCTTTAGCTCGCATCACCTTTTGGTCCTCTGGGGTGTGGTCATCAAAACCAATAAGATGAAGGAGACCATGAACAATCACACGATGAAGTTCTTCATCGAACTCGGTTCCAAACTCGATAGCATTCTCCCTAACACTGTCAACACTTATAAATAAGTCACCGGAAAGTATGTCACCTTCACAATAGTCAAAAGTAATAACATCGGTAAAGTAGTCATGATGAAGGTAACGAATGTTTACATCAAGAATGTAATTATCTGAGCAAAAGATAATTGAGATGTCACCAAGGGTTTTGATTTCACTCCCGGCAACCATTTTTAGCCATCTGTTGTTGACAAGCTTGTTCTTGAATTCGAACTTGATGTCCTCGCAATAATACCTAACCATAACCCAAAATTTTACGCAAATCTACAACTAATAATTCAAAAAATTTGAAATGACAATTATTATTTATATCTTTGAAAGCCTATTGGAAGGTTTTGCTTCAAGGCACATAATAAATGATTTTTAAAATTAATTACTGATATGGAAATCAAGAAAACACCAAAAGCCGATCTTGAGAACAGAAGAACTCTCTTTACGGAGATCGGACTCGTGGTTGCTCTTCTCGTAGTCTGGGGAGCTTTTTCCTACAGCACAAAAGAGAAGGCTGTAGCCAGCCTGGGCGAAGACACTCAGGTAGTTGAAGTTGAGGACATGGTTCCTATTACTCAGGAGACCCCTCCACCACCTCCAGAGGCACCGAAGATTCCGGTTCTCTCCGACCAGATCGACATCGTTGAAGACGACATCAAGGTTGAAGACAACTTCATGAGCCTTGAGGATGATGCCAATCTCGGAGTAGAGATCATGGACTATGTTGAGGAAGTCAAAGAGGAAGTCGTTGAAGAAGAGGCAATTCCTTTCCAGCTCGTAGAGGAGAAGCCTTCATTCAACGGTGGAGATGCCAACGAGTTCTCAAAGTGGGTTAACTCCAAGCTTCAGTATCCTGAGATCGCTAAGGAAAACGGTGTGCAGGGACGTGTTACCCTTCAGTTCACCGTTAATCCTGACGGATCTGTCAGCAACGTGAAGGTACTTCGTGGCGTTGACTCATCACTTGACAAGGA
>CAKUSF010000145.1 GCA_934678915.1 uncultured Bacteroidales bacterium | reverse complement strand
ACAACTCTTGTGATGACATCGAAGAAAGACAAGAAGGACTCTCTCTCGGTCACAGCTGTGCTGATTGCTCATGCACCAGCATGTCTGGACACTTTGGTCAAAGGTGCTGAATCGTATAGCCGGTTGACATTCAGCGATGCAGAGGATCAACTTGTGTTCTTGGGTTCTACGGACAAGAGCAAGAACCGCAACAAATGTCAGGCTCTGTACCTTACAAGTATTCAGGCTGTTAAGACGGGAAAAACGGCTCGACAGGCTCACCGGCCGATTGAGGAGGATGCCGATAGCACTACCATAATTAGTAAGGATGGCAAATGGGCATATTCAACCAAAGAAATTTTCGCTGAGGGAACCAAGGTTGATGGCACACCGGGTTGGACCCTTAATGAGAACACCGAACTTCAGTTCACCCCTGACGGAAAACGACTTTTCCTCGGAATTGGAGCCATTCGCCCAGCGAAGGACACCACGATTGTGGACTTCGAGACCGCTCAGTTGGACATCTGGAATTGGGACGCTGTTCTTACACCGCCTCAGCAGAGACTGAATGTCAACAAAAAACTTAAGAAGACATATTCAGCAACCATCAATCTCTCTGAACCTGAGAAGATTGTACCTTTGACAACTTCTTATTTCGACAACATCCGCTTTATGAACGGAGGACTTTCGGAGTGGGTGCTTTCTGGAGACAACACGAAGTACGTGCGCACCTCTGTTTGGGACTACAACAACCGCTATGACTTCGCTCTTGTGAGCATTAAAGACGGCTCACGAAAAATTGTTGCCGAAGGACTCAATGCCGGTCGTTTCGACATGTCTCCGAGCGGCAAGTACCTTGTCTGGTTTGACAATGATGAGATGAACTGGTTTACTTACAATACTTTGACAGGTGAGAAGGTCAACCTTACCGCCCAGACAGGCGTACCTTTCTACGACGAGGAGGACGACCATCCGACCGCTGCTCCAGCGCATGAATTCTCACCGAAATGGCTTAAGGACGAGTCTGCTGTCTTTATTATTGACCGCTATGATGTCTGGAAATTCTCTCCTGATGGAGCTTCAGCTGTTAATCTTACCGGAAGTGTTGGCCGCCAGACCCACAACCGTTTCAAGATCATGGATCCCAAGCCGGACACCAGGAAGCCGAATGAACGCCGCTGCGGAGTCGCAAGACCGCTTGATCCTAAGCAGACCGTCTATCTGAGCGTGTTCAACGAGGAAAGTCAGGAGAACGGTTTCGGCTGCCTGAACCTCGCCAAGCCTGCCAAGACTCTTGAATATTTCACTGACACGGTAAGTTTCAAATACATAGCCGGAACCAAAGACTCTGACAGGTTATTTTTTCAGAAAGGCAACTTCCGCAATTGCTATGACCTCTATTATACTGATGACTTCTTCGCGAACTCAACAAAGGTCTCTTCCATCAACCCTAAGATGGCTGACTACCGCTGGGGCCGTGCAGAACTCTTCCGTTGGAAAGCCTATGACGGCACTCCACTCAAGGGGTTGGTGTTCGTTCCAGACGGAGTAAAGGAGGGAGAGAAGCTTCCGGTGATGATCTACTTCTATGAGAAGAACGCCAACAACCTTTATTCATTCTGGACACCTGCACCGTCACGCTCGATAGTGAATATTCCATTCTATACTTCAAGGGGTTACATCGTGTTCGTGCCGGACATTGTCTATAAAGTCGGCCATCCTGGCGAAAGCGCCTACAACTGCATCTGTGCCGGAGCCGAGGCCCTTTGCGAAGCCTATCCGATCGCAGACAAGAGCAAGATGGCAATTCAGGGCCAGAGCTGGGGAGGCTACCAGACAGCCTGGCTTATAACACGTACGAACATGTTCGCAGCAGCTGGCTCAGGCGCACCGGTCGGCAACATGACCTCGGCTTACGGAGGAATCCGTTGGGGATCTGGCATCACTCGTGCCGGTCAGTATGAGCACGGACAAAGCCGAATAGGGAAGAGCATGTGGGAGCCGGGGGCACTCGACCTTTACATTGAGAACTCTCCAGTGTTCCATGTCGATAAGGTCCAGACTCCAGTGCTAATCATGCACAACGATGCTGACGGAGCCGTTCCATGGTACCAAGGCATCGAATTCTTCTCGGATCTTCGTAGGCTTGACAAACCGGCTTGGCTGCTCCAGTACAACAAGGAGGCTCACAACCTTGTCGAGAGACGTAACTGCAAGGACCTCTCTGTCAGACTCCAGCAGTTCTTTGATTATTACTTGAAGGGTGCTCCTCTTCCAGCTTGGATGAAGACTGGTGTTCCTTACGAGGACAAGGGCGAATATTCTGGTTTCGAGAATGCGGAATAGCTTTTTTGTGAATATCGCTTCGACAGGCTCAGCGACCAGCGTTTCCGGTCACTGAGCTTGTCGAAGAGAACCCATCGAAGCGATAAAATACATATTCAATGACAAAACTAGCAATTTTCGACCTTGACGGTACCCTCCTGAACACCGTCGAAGATTTGGGCAACGCCACTAACTACGCCCTTGCGCAGTGTGGTTTCCCGATTCATAGGATTGATGAATATTACCAAATGGTGGGGCGCGGAATATACAACCTATTCCGCGCTGCCATCCCTTCTGAATATTCCTCTGAGGATAACGTCCAGAGGATGGCTTCCTATTTCATCCCGTATTACGATGCCCATAAGTGTGACTTCACCAGACCCTATGACGGCATTCCTCAGATGCTGAAGGTCATCACTGAAAGGGGAGTGCGCCTCGCGGTTGCCTCTAACAAGTACCAAGATGGAGCAGAAAAACTAGTGAATCACTTTTTGGGTGAATATGATTTCGTGAAGGTACTTGGTCAGCGTGAAGGTCAACCGATCAAACCGGATCCGGCCATCGTTGATCAGATTCTGTCAGTAGTCCCTTCTGTCTCAAAAGAAGAGACTGTTTACATCGGAGACTCTAATGTGGACATGCAGACAGGCGCGAATGCCAGAGTCCGAACTATCGGAGTGACTTGGGGCTTCCGCAGCCGTGAAGAATTGGCTGCATTCAGCCCATCTTCCATTGTGGACACACCGGAAATGCTGTCTAAGGAGATTTTGAGGGTCTGAGTTGGTTCATTTTGGTTCATTTGTGTCGAATTAATACCATCGTTGTCAGTTGATTTGCTAGCATTATTGCGTAAGATTTATTTGTAATGTGTTGATTAATAGGTAAATATGTCTAATGGGGGGGGGTGAAACTCTGAAACCATATCATTAGAGACTATCCCATCTTTCTTTATTTACTATTGTTTTTGTATAGATTATGTGCTATTTTTGTCTCGTAAATGCAGGTTACGAAAGCGGCTCTTGGATTGGAGTCCTTCGAGATCAGACACACATAATGCTGACAACCGTAGAACTTACCCTTGCGCTTAAGTTGAGGGGACACTTTTCTTATCCTTTAAGCTACGCTTTCAGTGACTCTTTGCCACACTTGTCGTTTACCACATTATAAATTATTGAACCGGTTGACTTTGCCATATTATTACATAGGTGACGCACGTCTTGCATATTCATCAATCCCGTATTGGTTTGCGCTTCGCATCTTCTACAATCGGATTGAGCCGTTGAGACTTACCTTGGACACTGCCGCGATCCGCTATTTCTACCCGCATCATCTGGTAGAACATTGTTCGGATGGTGGCATTAATTATGTCCAAGAGCCACTTATCCGCTCTTTGATGTTCGTCAGGTCAACTAACGAGAGTTTGGACATGATCCGTTCGAAGCATGCTGGCAGTGTCTCTCCTTATTATGATCAGCGTACGCGCAAACCTTTGACTATTCCTGATGAGCAGATGGATTCTTTCATCAAGCTCTGTGACATTAAAGATTCTGGTTTGGAATATTTGGGAGAAGATGGTCCTCAATTTCACAAAGGGGACCGTGTTAGGGTGACTGACGGGATATTCAAAGGCTATGAAGGTTACATCAAACGAATCAAGCATGACAGGCGTCTTATCGTGACGATAGAGGGAGTCGCTGCATTTGCAACCAAATTCATACCTCCTGCATTTTTGGAAAAAGTTTAATTTTGAATATATTAACAATTATAATCTATATCTTAAATCTATTCTTACATGAAAAGAGTAACAGCGCTATTGGCGCGACTGTGCGCTGCGAGCGCCCTTGCCCTGAGTTCGTGTTCGACACCGACTCAGATAACGTACTTTCAGGAC
>CAKUSF010000144.1 GCA_934678915.1 uncultured Bacteroidales bacterium | reverse complement strand
ACGGCCTTGAGCCACGTGCTTTTAGGGTCAAGGCCCACACGGACGAAAGCCAGTTTGTCCGCGTACTTTCTTGCGACTTCGTTGCCTTCCGGAACAGATTGCATGCAAGGGCCGCAGCCAAGACTCCAAAAATCCAAAAGGATGAACTTCCCTGAGAACTCGGACAGATGATGGAGATTTCCATCCACATCGTAAAGATCACCGTCAACCATGGTGTCCCCGACATTGACAACTTTTTGAGGATTTAGACTTGCGGAGATAACCTGTCCCTGCTCAGTCTCAAGGTCAGCCGGAGAAAGACGTGAGTATAGTTCCTGAATCAAATCATTATCAAAAGACATGTAGCCGCCTTGAATTGATCTGGCAACCATCGCCAATTCTTCCATCCAACGTGCCGAAACTGGAGCCGTTCTCATATATTCAAGAACTTTAAGTTCAGCTATGCTGTCAAGAGGTTCGTATAGCTGTCTGAGTGAGTCCACTTTTCTCCATGCGGCACGTCTCTCCTCCCCCTGAAGTCCTCTGAGGTATCTCAGGATGTCAGCCTCTTCGACGGCATAGGCCAATGCACGTCTCTTTTCTGGGAATTGGGCCGCTATAAATTCGTTCTCGGTTTTCTGCTCAGGAATTCGGCTTTTGACCGTCCATGTCAGGAGCAGATTATCATCTCCTGTGATCTTGACTGTCTCTCCAGGTTTAACCCAAACCGGCAGAGATAGATTCGGAAATCCCTTGCTGAAAGAATATATTCCCAAACGGACTGAACCTCCGGAGATTGTGTCACGAAACTCGAATCGACCACCGATGACTGTGTCAGCAGCGACCAAAGACATCATCCGGCCTTCGCTCTTAAGCAGATTGATGACTGTGCTGTCGGGAACATTCTTGACCTCACCTTTGATAAGGTACTCACCATCACTGGCACCCTTGTCTGTACATCCTACCGAAAGGAGGGCCAACGCTAATGTCGCTAATACTTTTATATTCTTCATATTCATTAAACATTTATCGTGTTCTAAATCATGCGTTTCACGCACGGCACGCATGGTCACTTCGACAAGCTCAGTGACCGGACGGGATTTTGTTCGGAGACGTGACAAGCCATAATAATTTCTTCTCCAAAGCACTATTTCTTCTCCAAAGCACTGAGGAAGAACTCCTTCTGAGGAGAATCTGAAGCAGAAATCCTGCCTTTGAGACGCCAGACGCGGTTATAGACAACGCCCTTTTCCTTGCCCATCAAGGCCGAGATCGTAGTGCTAGAAAACCCGGCTGCTGTGAAACTGAACAGCACGAAATCGTCCTCTTTCCATGACGGAAAATCGCCACGGAGGCGGGTCATGACGTTGTCCATCGTCTGATTGAGCATATTCTCAAGTCCCTTTTGCACTTTTTTGTCGCTTCGGAGGCCCTCCACTATGGATTTCACTTCCTTGAGGATCTTCGGCTGGAGGTTATCGGTGCCTTCATAGACATAGTACTGCTCACAGAGACGCTCCAAAACGTTGAACTTGTCAAAAACCTTAGGCTCTGATTTGGACACTGGTCTGGAAAGACGAGCTTGCAAGTCCTCCGCAATATTCATAAATTTCTCTGTCTCTGCTTTTTCAGCTTCTAGTTTCTTCTGCGCCTCAGCCTTACGGACGAAGTACGCGGCAGCGATGGCTGCGAGAGCCAGCAAGAAACCAAGAGCTAACACCCACAGTTTAAGGCGGGCGGCATGAAGCCTCTCCCTGTCCGCCTCAGCCTGTCCCTGAATATAATCCCTTTGGCTTGCTGCCACGGCATCGGAAAGAGCTACCGATTGGCTTCGGTTGGCATATTCCATGACCTTTTCCAAGGCAGCCAAGGCCTTTTTGCTATCTCCGGAACGAGAGAAAATCTGATACTCCCTGAAATACACATCAGCCATCTCGGACTCTGTCTCCGCTGTGGATCGAGCTTCAAAAAGCCATCTGCTGGCCTCAGCCCGATGACCGGAAACCGAATAGGCGTAGGCCAGAACCCCTTTGTCGGCAGATGAAAGCGGAAAGTGGAGTTCATCCGCTGCACGGCTCAAAAGGTCGATTGCCAACGCTGGGTCAAGCGTGTCTTTGCTCATGGCAAGAGACGCGTAGGATTCAAGGCAGCGAGCCTCTAGTAAGGTGTCTCTCATCTCATGAACATCGAAAAGGACACTTTTGAATATGTCCTCAGCGGCTCCGTACCTTCCCAGTCCCAACTGGGCTTGGCCTATCTCAAGCAGAGCCTGCTGCGCCTCCTTTTGGAAACCAGCCACCTTGTAGGCCTCAGCCGCTCTTGCAAGGTACATCATCTCATCTGTAGGGTTGCCGGAAGCGTTGCATGTATGTGCCATGTCGTAGCAGATTCTGGCAACACGCAGGGTGTCGGCTGCCCTGACCGCAAATTCCAAAGCTTTGGTGTAAGAGACGATCGCAGCAGAAAAATCCCCATCGTTGAACTGGTTGCGTCCGAGACAGTAGAGCGCTCTTCCCTTCTGCCCATCATCCCCTCTTCTGTCGAACCATTCTGACAATTTGCGTATATCACTGGTTTTCAAAGTGTTGACATAACTCATCCCTTGTTCCACCTCATCAAGAGCCCTGTCCATCTGACGGAACAGTCCCGTGTCGCAGGAGGAGAAAGCCAACATTAATGCAGTAATCAGAATCTGTAATCGCATCGGTTTCATGGGCGACAGCCAATAGATAATTTCAGTGTACTTCTTTTTATTTCCACCTCTACAGGCAAAACAGTTTCTAAGCATCCTTCCAACCCTGAGCCAGAATAGGATGCTCCAAACCATCCGGAGACACGAGGACAGAACCGACCTCAGGCTGAGCTAGATGACCGATGATGTCGAAGGTCTGGAAATCGCAGCGGAACTTCTCTGCGGAAAGAATCGGAATTGTAAACAAAAGCCTGAAATCGTCACCTCCGTTCATCGCAGCGGAAATCGGATCAATGTCCAGCTCCTTACCTGAAGCGAAACTGTTCCCTTCAAAAGGGATTTTGTCAGCATAAATCTTCACCCCAAGACCAGTGTCACGGGAAAGCCGCTTCACAGCGTCCGAAAGACCATGAGCGACAAGGTAGCCGTTCGACGGATAGATTTGAACCTCCTCAAGACGGTTCACAATCGAAGCGCTTAATTCCGGTTTGAGATAACTGCCTATCAGCATCTTGTACTTCTCAAGATCTGGCTGCGCAGAATCATCCTTAGCTTTCTCGAAAGCCTTTTTACCACGTTCCAGAATCTGCTGGCCAAGAAACGCAGCCCCAAGACTGCCTGACACACAGACAAGATCCATACTCCTAGCCTTGACCGTGCGTCCTTTGGTCAGTTTAAATTCTTCTCCGACTGCAGAGACACTGATGGTCAAGCCGTTCGGAGATGGGACAAGGTCCAAATCCACAGATTTGAAATCGTGCTCTTTGGCTGCCGTGACTATCCCTTGCCACAGTTCCTTGATGTGGCCGAAGTCCAGTTTGGCGGAAACGCCCACCCTTACGTTAAGAAGTCTCGGATGAGCCATCCCAGCATAGATCTCTCCAGCCGCAGCAACAACAGACTTGTAGCCAAGATGTTTGAGCGGGAAATATGTCAGGTCGAAATCCATCCCTTCCACGAATAGCCGCGAAGCGGAAATCAGCGTGTTTCCAGCCCCAGACTCAAAGCTAATCCTTTCCGCACGAGAGAACCCGCTACCCTCAAAAAGCAGATCAATCGCTCGCTCTTTGCCATATTCATTGAATGTCTCTTCTGCCATAATCTAAATAATTTATGAATCTGGAATGACACGATGCCCCTGAGCCTATTCCTGTCTGATGGCGTCAATCTTTTCCTTTGACAGGCCTGTAGCAACAACGATTTGCTCTACCGGGATACCTAACGACAGCAAAGACTTGGCGACTTTCTCTATTCCTTCGGCCATACCCTGCTCAGTACCTGCCTTAAACCCCTTGCGGTAGCCCTGCTGCTCGGCCCCTTTGATGTACGGACGCATTTCTTTCTCTGTCATCATATCACTGAAATAGTTATCAATCTCCTTGTCGTCTAGACCGCTGACACGCATTGCCCTTTCCAACTTCTTGAACCTCGCATCTTTTTCCGACCACGACTTCGCAAAGATAGCGAAATTTCTGAATATCCGGCACCATCCGGCGATTGGACTTTCATATTCATCTGTGTAACGCATAAC
>CAKUSF010000143.1 GCA_934678915.1 uncultured Bacteroidales bacterium | reverse complement strand
TAGTCTATCGTGGCGATCGGTGTCGTGTACATATTCCCCTCATCGGCCGGGATTCCCATTCCGGCGAGTTTCTTGAGGTAATCCTCCACAGATTTTGTCGGATTATTGGTAAGGAATGAATATCCCACCCCGTTCCTTTTCATCGTGTCGAGCACCTCTACGGTGAAAGGGAAGATATTGTTCTCCATGTAGATGGTGCCGTCCATATCCAAGGCCAAATGCTTGATCCGGCGGAGTTTCGCTTTCTGCTCTGCTGTGAGAGACTTGTTATAGTTTTCTGTCATATTCATTTTTCTTTATTGTTCGCTTTCTGAGTCTGCCGAAAGCGACCGTTAATATTCACATCTTACAAAAATAACAATTTCTTCATTAAGAATGCCGTTTTTTGTATCTTTGTGTCCCCCGTTTTTAAAACGCTAAAAAATGGATCAATCTATCAAGAAGAAGTACAACTACTGGCAGTGGAGAACCCTCATCATCCTGATGATCGGCTATGCCCTTTTCTATTTCGTAAGGAAGAATTTCAGCATCACGATGCCGGCCCTTGAGGCAGAGCTTGGAATCAGCAAGGTCAAGCTCGGCCTGTTCCTGACCCTTCACGGAATCATCTACGGCCTCTCAAGGTTCATCAACGGCTTCATCGCTGACCGCGTCAGCCGCAAGAAGATGATGGCGGCGGGACTTTTCCTCTCCGCGCTCGTGAACATATTCATAGGCTTCAGCCCTGAGATGAACGGTCTGTTCAATTTCATGGACGGTGAGGGCAAGGCCACAATGGGGATGGTCGCATTTATTGGAAGTCTTTGGCTGATAAACGGTTACACTCAAGGAATGGGATTTCCTCCATGCGGAAGCCTCATGGCCCACTGGATCAAGCCTTCCGAGCTTGCCACCAAGCAGGCCATCTGGAACAGTTCGCACTCGATTGGTGCTAGCCTTGTGGCTTTCCTCTGCGGAACATTCATCCTGAACCACTTCTCCTACTCGGCCTGGCAATGGTGCTTCTTCGTCCCGGCACTCCTCGCCATGGCCGGTGCTGTTCTGGTCCTCTTCGGTCTGAAAGACACCCCGGCATCAGTCGGTCTGCCTGATCCTGAAGAGATTGACGACAACGCCCCTGTGAAGGAAGTCGTCACAGAGCCTAAAGAGTTCACCGATTTCGCCTACAAGAGATTTGTCAAGGAGATGGTGTTCAAGAACCCTATCGTCTGGATTCTCGCCACATCTAACTTCTTCATCTACATCATACGTTTCACGATTCTGGACTGGGGAGCAACTTTCCTGACTCAAGACAGAGGCCTCAGCATCCAGACCGCATCGACAGTAGTGGGCATCACAGAGGTGCTCGGCATCGTAGGAACTCTTCTGGCCGGCTGGGCAACGGACAAGTTCTTCGGCAGCAAGGCCCACAGAACCTGCCTCATAGGCCTCGCCAGCGCGACAGCCTGCTTCATCCTCTTCTGGCTCACACCTAAAGAGATGGGAGGCCTATCAGTGGCCTTGATCATCATGGCCAGCTTCTTCATCTACATGCCTCAGGCTCTTATAGGAATATGCCTGTCCAACCAGGCCACCAAGCGTGTCGCTTCCTCAGCCAACGGAATGGCCGGCATCCTCGGCTACGCCAGCACCGCCATCTCCGGTCTCGTCTTCGGAGCCCTCGCCGACAAATTCGGATGGAACTCGGTCTTCGAGGTGGCCATCGTCCTGGGCATCGTCGGTGTGGTCCTCTTCGCGATCATCTGGAAAGCCCCCGCCGACGGCTACGCCAAAGCCGACAAACTCCTTGAGCAGGTCAAGGCCGACTACGAGGCCCAGCACAAGTAACTTTTCATCAATGAATATGATAACGGCTGACCATTCCCGGTCAGTCGTTTTTGATGTACTCCGAAACAAGGGAAAGTAGGTGCTTAAGTTCAAGTTGACTACAAAATATTGTAAGCAGTCAAGAAGCGGTTTGGATTTAGAAGTTGTTTTGAAATTTCTTTGAGGTGAATAGATTTCCATATTCTTCCCGCTTCTTCAGTCAGACAGCACCGCTGTCTTCCCTGGAGGAAGAGGTTGGACCAGAAGTTTTTCACTCTCAGATCTTCAAACAAACAAATCAAAGCTGCTTCTTATTTGAAATGCTTTCTTTGTGGTGATAAATACTACATTTTGTCTGGCAGGAGTACGGGCCGCCTTTGTGGCTCGGTGCCCCTCTGCAAGCGTAAAGGAGGTATTGGCGTGATTTGTAAACTATTAATAATGAATGTTATAGTAGCGTGTCTTTAGTGAATCCGTACTAAAGACGAACTGCTATTCGTGTGATAATAAGTGCATTATGCGCCACCCTCTGACGCGGAATAATGAGTGGCTTATAACATTCAGCTAATGAAAATGAAGAAGAATATGATCTTCGTTACGTTGGCTACCAGTGTCTTGATGTAATATGCTCTTCCGAGTGAATGAATGTAAGGCGCAGTCTCAAAAATGAAATACCATAGTTGAGGGATAGCATCAGCCAACGGGACATATCAGTACACCTTTTGGAGAAGAGCAATCCTCTCAATCATCTTATTTATAGGGTTTTGTGTGCGGAATTGTGGAAGATTATCGAACCTTTGCAGAGGATTTCAAGAGGGTGTTGGAGCTTGTGAAGTGGCTGGAGGAGGATTAGTACTGTTTCCCCAAAAAATAAAAAAGGATATCATGTGGCCTTGATTATTTGAAAAATATGATTAAATTTGTAATAATTCTAAGGAATTAAGTGAGTTAAAAAGCAAGTGTTCTTTCCCTAAAGGGAACACTTGCTTTTTTTGCTGTTTTACCGAGGGGGTACTACGAAAGGGGCACTTGTTCTTTCACTCACTTATGACATTATAGTTAACCCTTAGAATTATGGGAGCAAAGAACCACTTTGTGATAGTCGCCATTGAGGCGGAGGTTATCAGACTTGTCCGTGTGCGAGCCTACAGGCGAGTGCGTTTCGGCAAGGTTGAGAGAGTGCGCAGCCATTACAGACGTTATTAGGGTAATGTCTGTACTAGACGGTCACTCTGAGCCGTAAGGCTCTCTGCTTCACCCCTCGGTTTTTATCTGCTCTGCAATATCCAAACGGAATATTTTGGGACAAGAAAAACCGCAGTTATCGAACCGAAAACAGGAATTCTGTTTTTGATTTATTGGACGGATTTTCAGTGGATTATGGAGATGAAAAAAGGACAGCCTCAAACGAGGCTGTCCCCTTGTGCGGAATCGTGGAAGATTATCGAACCTTTGCCGAGGATTTCAAGAGGGTGTTGGAGTTTGTGGAGTGGTTGGAGGAGGATTAGTACTGTTTCCCCAAAAATACAAAAGGATATCATGTGGTCTTGATTATTTGAAAATTATGACTAAATTTGCAACAATTCTAAGGAATTAAGTGAGTTAAAAAGCAAGTGTTCTTTCCCTAAAGGGAACACTTGCTTTTTTGCTGTTTTACCGAGGGGGTACTACGAAAGGGTCTCTTGTTCTTTCGCTCACTTATGACATTTTAGTTAATCCTTAGAATTTTGAGAACAAAGAACCACTTTGTGATAGTCGCCATTGAGGTGGAGATTATCAGACTTGTCAAAGTGCGAGCTTACAAGCGAGTACGTTTCGGCAAGGTTGAGAGAGTGCGCAGCCATTACAGACGTTATTAGGGTGATGTCTGTGCCTGACCGCCACTCTGAGCCGTAAGGCTCTCTGCTTCACCCCTTGGTTTTTTATTTGCTCTGCAATATCCGAACGGAATATTCTGGGACAAGAAAAACCGCAGTTATCGAACCGAAAACAGGAACTCTGTCTTTGATTTACTGGATGGATTTTCAGCGGGTTATGGGAATAGAAAAAGGGCAGCCTCTGATGAAGCTGTCCCCTTGTGCGGGTGAAGGGACTCGAACCCATACGCTTGCGCACCAGATCCTAAGTCTGGCTTGTCTACCAATTTCAACACACCCGCAAGGCCTTTCGGCGGAGGAATCTAGATGATGATAGGGATTCCGCGGGGAGGTCGGGCGATTGGAAGCTGCCCTCGCTCCGAGTCCGAAAGGATTGCAAAGATAATCGAAATCTGTTAATATTCAAATATTATTTTTCCTACTACCGTCTTGGCAGGAATTGTGACTGGTTTCTTGCTACGGAGATTGTATAAGATGGCGTCAATGTGATTATTGCCCGGCATTGTTGGCGCTGGTTGTGACTTTCTCGAGGGCATCGATGGTTTTCTTCTCCTCCTCGGAAAGGT
>CAKUSF010000142.1 GCA_934678915.1 uncultured Bacteroidales bacterium | reverse complement strand
AAAATAGGGGTACAAATTTAGCATTTTTTTCTTAGAAAGAAATTATCTGCCAAGTATTTCTTATTTTTGCAGACGCAATTACCGTGATTTTTCAGAATGAGAAACAAAATATTCATCAGCTTATTCATTCTGCTGGCGCAGTCGGCTCTCTCATCAGAAGCAATTGCGCAGGTTTCTCCGACCAAACTCATGGTCAAGTCGGATTCGTGCAGAATGGCTTACAACTTCGCTGAGGCCGTCAAGTATAGCGAGGCCGCAATCGAAGTTTTGGATTCAACTGCTTCCCAAAAGGCAGAAGAACAGTTATTACTAGCCCGCAATGGATTGAATATGATGAATTTTTGCAGTCAGCCCACTGTGGTAGCGAAGCAAAAATTCGAGCTAAAAGATTTCTTTCTGTTCTATCCTCTTAAAAACTTCAGTTGGAGAAAGACCCCAAATCAACTCGATTCTTTAGGAGGGGACAATCTTTCTCGCGCGATTTACATTCCAGACGGCACTAAAGAAATCTACTACTCTTCAAAAGACGAAGAAGGAATAAGAAACATCTACACCACCCATCTAGAAGATTCTCTTTGGTCGGTGCCAGCTCTTATCAACGAGCAGATGACCAGTTCTTCTGATGAAATTTATCCGATGTTATCCCCTGACGGACAGTCAATTTACTTTGCTTCCAAGGGACTATACGGCATGGGAGGCTACGATCTTTATGTCTCGAACTGGAACAAGGAAACGAATGATTGGGATATTCCTGTGAACATGGGATTCCCATATTCTTCGCCTTACGATGACTTCCTTTTCGTCAACACTGAGGATGGGAAATACTCCATTTTTGCATCAAACCGCGAATGCGGACGCGATAGTGTCATAATCTATGTTCTTGAATATGATAGCATGCCTGTCAGAAAAGCGGTCACGGACATCAGCGAGTTGCGTACTTTGGCAGAACTGACTCCAGTCGGAGACCACACAAGGATTGACAACGACTCAGCCGTCTCCGACGAAGGACAACAAGATGAAAGCATCAAGCTCTACATGGACAAGATGCGTGAAGTCCGAGCCCTGCGGGATTCTGTGTCCAGATTCGGAAAGAACCTAGAGAAATTACGTTCCGGGCTAGCTGGAGCCACTGCTGAGGAAAAAAACAGTCTCATGGCTAAGCTGGAAGAAAAAGAGATGATGCTCCCTTCCCTTAACGACAAATTGAACGCAGCTGTCAGGGAACTTCAGAACATCGAAATGGACTTTCTTGCTAACGGAATTGTGATAGATACCCACAAGCTTCAAGCTGAAGCTGACAAGGAAATTGTCGGGGCCTCCACTGGCTACACATTTTCAAAGAACAGTTTCGGTCCGGAACTTCATCTTGACATCCGCAAACCGAAAGCCTCGTTTGACTATTCATTCATGATACTTCCAGAAGGTAGATTTGCTGAAAACAACACTTTACCTAATGGAATTATCTATCAAATTAGGATATTCACCCTTGCCAGAAAAGCAGCAGTTGCTGACCTGAATGGCCTCAGTCCAGTGTTTGAAAGGACAACGACTTCTGGCAAACATGCCTACTCTGTTGGTTTGTTCAAGTCCTACAAGGATGTTCTCTCGCATCTTAACAAGGTAAAAAACAGAGGATTCCGCGATGCTCAGATTGATGCTTTCCTCAATGGGCAGGTCATCAGTGTGCGTAAAGCCAGAGAGCTTGAGTCTAAGGTTAGGACGCTGTTCATGGTCAAGATATTCCCTGAAGACGGTAATTCTCTGTCCGAACAGGCGATTGCGGCACTTCGCCAGCATTCTGACAAGGATCTGATTAAGGGTGTAGAATCCGGCTCCGTTGTGTTCACGACAGGCCCGTTCGATGACAAGTCTCAGGTCGATGCTCTTGTGGCCGCTCTGAAAGATGTTGGTGTCGAGAACATCTCCATCACCGAATCCACCTCGGAATAATCCAATCCAATGAATATGAAGAAAGTAGGGAAAGTGCTTGTTGTGGATGACAATGCGGGGATACGGTCCGCGTTGAAAATTTTGTTACCTATGCGGTTCGAGGCGGTGGAGATACTGCCGTCCCCTGCCCAGCTGATCAGCACCGTAAATGCCTTCCAACCTGACGCGATCCTGCTGGATATGAATTTCAACACAGACATCAACATGGGAAACGAGGGTCTGTTCTGGCTCAGCGAGTTACGCAACAACAACCCGAACCAGAAAGTGGTGCTGTTCACAGCCTACGCTGACATCTCGCTGGCGGTCGAGGGGATGAAAAGAGGGGCGTTCGACTTCATCGTGAAGCCGTGGGAGAACGAAAAACTGCTTGCCACGCTGGAAAGGGCGGTGGCGGAGAACCGGAAAGACAATCAGCAGTCAAATGAATATTCCACCGGGCCAACCGGGATGTACTGGGGCACGTCAGCGGCTATGTCGGAGATCAAAAAGACGATAGAAAAGATAGGTCCTACAGATGCTACGGTGCTGATCACAGGTGAGAACGGAACCGGCAAAGACCTTTTAGCCAGAGAGATACACAATCATTCCGAAAGGAGGAACGGCCCGATGGTGAGCGTGGATGCCGGAGCGATTCCGGAGACCCTTTTCGAGAGCGAGCTCTTCGGCCACGTCAAGGGAGCGTTCACGGATGCCTACTCTGACAAGGCCGGAAAAATCGAGTTAGCCGAGGGCGGAACCCTATTCTTGGACGAGATCGGGAATATTCCCCTGCATCTTCAGGCAAAGCTTCTGAGGGTTCTACAGAACCGGACAATCACCCGTGTCGGTGACACCAAACCACGGAACGTGAACATCCGCCTTGTCTGCGCCACGAACATGGATCTGCGCCAGAAGGTGCAGGAAGGCACTTTCCGGGAGGACCTCTTCTACAGAATCAACACGATGAACATCCATCTGCCGGCCCTGAGGGAACGCCTGGAGGACATCGTGCCGCTCGCAGAAATATTCATAAAAAGGTTCGACGAGAAGTACCATCGCGAGGTGGAAGGAATCGCTCCGGAAGCCAAGACCGCACTGAAGGAATGCCACTGGAGCGGGAATATTCGTGAGCTCCAGAACTGCATCGAAAAAGCGGTGATTCTCGCTGAGGGTAATGAGCTGACAGAAAAGGAATTGCAGCTACCATCAGAGGCTTTGGTCGAAGGGAGCGAGCCGTCGGTGGCCACATTGGAAGAAGTGGAGGAGAAGGCAATCCGCGCTGCCGTGGAGAAATATTCAGGGAATATGTCTCTGGTAGCCAAGGCGTTGAACGTCAGCCGCCCTACCCTCTATAGCAAGCTCAAGAAATACGGAATTTAGGAATATGCCACTATGGTCTCAGATAGCGATTCCGGCTGGCGTACTGGCGCTGGTAGCTCTGGTCGCGGTGCTGCTTACGAGGTATCGCATCCTCAAGAAAGTCACCTACATGCTTGACGCATTGGAGGATAAGGAGACAAATTTCAGGTTCGATGAAGGGGGCCTGGGCAGCCGGAAGATCAACCGCACCCTCAACCGAATCCGGACTATCTTCCAGAAAGAGACCGCCGACATCAGGGAGCAGGAGGAATATTACGGGCAGATGCTCGACAAGGCAAAGACCGGCATCGTCGTGCTAGAGTCCGGTACGGATTCCGTGCTTTACACCAACAAGCAGGCTCTGCTTCTGTTGGGCGTTTCATCTTTGAGCACGCTTCGCCAACTGGACATCGTAAGCCCTTCTTTAAGAGGTGCTTTTGAGAAGGTAGAGGAAGGCCTTGACCAGAAAGCCTCGATATATTCCGAAAGTTCTCAGACTAACATTTCTCTTTCCGCCACATCCGCCCACATCGGGCGTAAAGACGTGAAAATCATCGCTGTGAACGACATCTCGGAAGCCATTGAGGAGAACGAGTCGGAGTCATGGACGAGACTCATCAGAGTCCTTACCCACGAGATCATGAACACCGTCACCCCGATCGCGTCCCTTTCCGAGGCTCTTTCCGAATATGCTGGAACAATCACTCCGCCATCCGACGGCCCAGACCTCAAAGCCGGTCTGGAGACAATCGCCAGCTCGTCCCGTGGCCTGATAAAGTTCGTCAATTCGTACAGGGATCTGACCCACGTGGCTGTGCCGGTCAGAAAGGCTTTCTTCGCGCGGGATCTCGCTGCCAAGGTGATTGACCTCAGCCAGCCTGTGCTGACCGCTGCCGGAGCCGTGGCGAAATTCGTGGAAAAAACCGAGGATGTTCTGCTGTACGCTGACGAGAGCCAGATTTCCCAGATTCTCATCAATCTAGTAAAGAACGCTGCCCAGGCCGGAGCGAAGCACATCGAGATCTCCGCAGAGATTGACAAGCGGGACAACGTCATCATCAATGTCAGCAA
>CAKUSF010000141.1 GCA_934678915.1 uncultured Bacteroidales bacterium | reverse complement strand
AATATAATCAAGAATTCTTTATTGTCAAGTTTTTACCTCAAAACAAACCATTCTGTAACTTAACAAGAATATTTTCGCATAATCTCGCTCCCTCAGGCATCACTTTCGACCTCTTTTGCTTCCCAAGAGTGCAGACTGCACTCTTAGGAAGCATTTATCTTACTTTTCGTCTCCTGAGGATGCCACCGGGGTCTCACAGGGAATCCGTCCTGGACACATTACTCGATGCAGCTGGTGAGGCAGGTCATCGCGGAATCGGGACGAAACTCGATGGCGGTGGAGGTGGCGGGGATGAGGACGGTCTCGCCTTGGCGGAGGGTGACAACGTGCTCGTGACCGTCATTCTCATGGTCCACAAGGCTGCCTTTTCCGGAGACGCACATCACAACGACAAAGGAGTCTAGCTTGGAAAGATCCTTGGAGCAAGGTTTATCGAGATCAAAAAGCGAAGTAGTGAAGTACTTGCAGCTAACCAGTTCTGTCTCAGCATCCTTAACACGGGAATATTCAGTCCTGTAGTCAGGATAGACATCGTAGTCGATGGCTTCCTTAGCCTGCTCGATGTGAAGCTCGCGGGGCTTTCCGTCAAGACCAAGACGGCCATAATCGTAGATTCTGTAGGTCAGGTCGGAGGTCTGCTGGATCTCTGCGACGAAGGCTCCGGCGCCGATGGCGTGGATGCGGCCGGCAGGGAGGAAGAACACGTCTCCGGGAGCGATCCTGTAGCTGGCAAGGACATCTGTAATCGTGTGCTCGTTGACCCTTTCCTCATATTCATCGGGAGTGATCCACTCTGTGAGGCCGCTAAGCAGGTGGGCGCCCTCGTCCGCTCCCACAACGTACCACATCTCGGTCTTGCCTTTCATCCCTGGATGAGTTTTCTCGGCTAGCTCATCGTTCGGATGGACCTGGATGGACAAGTCACTCTTTGCATCGATGAATTTTATCAACAGCGGGAACTCCGTGCCGGTTTTGGCGAAGACTTTCTTGCCGACGAGTTCGGGACCATATTCATTCATCACGTCGGTCAGGCTTTTGCCTGCAAGAGGACCGTTGGCTATCGTGGAGACGTGACCCGGGACAGCCGAGATCTCCCAGCTTTCCCCGATGTGATGCTGTTTTGTCTTGATGCCCTTGAACGGGGCGATCTTTTCTCCGCCCCACACCATTTCGCGAAGATAGGGCTCAAATTTCAGAGGGTACATATTCGTTAAGTTCCTTTATAACTATTTCTTGTCCAATTCGGTGAGAGCGAACGCATAGGCTCCGAGCGAGATTGCCTTGCTAGCACCGATCTTCGAACGCATCACACCGACACGCTTCTGAGGGTCGTAAATCACCTCTCGGTCGCTTCCGTAAACTTTCAAGGAACGTGCCTCGCCACGGGCGAACTGCTCAAACTCGGTAGGATCATCAAGGTTATAGACCTTCATCTGAACACGGTTCAGTTCCTCACCGGTGAGTTGGTGCATCTTGCCGCGCATGGTGCGTAAGATTCCTGGCATCAGGTACTTGTAGTTGTTCATCACACCGCCTCCGATGACGATAAGACCATCTATCAGAGTGACGGCTGTTGCCATCGCGTCTCCTGCGACCTCGCCCATCTTGTCGAACGCCTTGATTGCGGCCTCGCGGTCGCCCGGCCTCTTTCCCTCGCAGATCTCAGCAATGTCCTTCGGCTCCAGGCCGTGGTTCGGATTGCCGGTCAGCTCTCCGTAAACTCTCTTTACAGCGCGGATCGAGGCTCCGTCCTCAACGATGATGTCCGGCATGTCAGGATGCTTGAGGCAGAAAGTCTCCACGCAGGAGTTGTCTCCTCTGTTGAGTTCACCGTTGATCACAGTGCCTATTCCCAGACCGGTGCCGAAAGTGTAGCCGATGAGGTTGTGGTAACGCTTGGCGCTGCCGGCCTTTGCAAGCCTCTCATTCACTTCAGGGAGTACACCTCCGAGAGCCTCTCCGTAGGCGTAAAGGTCTCCGTCATTGTTGATGAAGACAGGGATCCCGAATGTGTCCTCAAGGAACGGTCCGAGAGCGACTCCGTCACGGAATGACGGGAAGTTAGGCAGGTAGCCTCCGATGATTCCATCAGGGTAATCAGCCGGACCGGGAAAACAGAAACTAATGGCGACGGGTTTCGCCTCTCCTAGTTCTTCTTTAATCTTTGTAAAACCAGTTACCATCGTACCGAGACAACGATCAAGGTTGTCAGCATTGGATGGAAGAGTGATAGGTTCGCAGCAGAACTCACCGCCTCGCATCGCACCGAACACCATGTTGGTGCCACCAGCGTCAAGGGTCATGACTACTCTGCTGTCATATTTGATGTCAGACATATTTAAAAGTGTTTAATTATTGTCCAGTCCGCTCAAGAACCTGCTTTTAGTCAAAAACAAGCGCTTGAAATAGCTCTAGTTGCAAAAACATGGAAATCTCAGGTCGTTTCCAATGCAAAGATAATCATAATCTACCTTTCGGGCTCATCGTTTGCAGGGAAAATTCGTACCTTTGTACCATTAATATATTCGTAATGCAGAAAAAGAGAAATCGCCAAGGTGGCGAGAAAGGCGGCAGGAAGAGCCGCGACAGAAGATTCGGTTCCAGACAGAAGACGAAAAGAGTGCTGGAGGAAGTTACCGGTAAAGTTCAGATGACGAGGGATGGCTATGTCTTCGTGGTGGTTGAAGGCGAGCCGGACAACGATGTGTTCGTCAAGGCGTCCAAAACCCGTGGCGCATTGAACGGAGACATCGTAAAATGTGCGGTAACCAGTGAAAAGAAAGAGGCCTCAGAGGGCGGACGCGGCAGAAAGGATGCGACCAAACGTCGTGAGGGTGAGATCATTGAGATAGTAGAGCGCAGCCACAAGCCGTTCGTAGGCGTGCTGCATATTGTCGGAAGGCAGGCGTGGGTGCTGATGCAGTCCAGGAATATGCCGTACGACATCAGCATAGATTTCGACACTCTGCCGGAAGGTGCCAAGAGAGGCATGAAAGTGGCGGCTTTGATAGACGGTTGGGACAAAGGTGAGCCGACGCCAAAAGGACATATTGTGGATGTACTTGGAATGCCGGGAGAGAACGACACGGAGATGCATGCTATTCTCGCTGAATATGCCCTGCCTTACAGATTTGAGCCAGAGGTGGAGAACGCTGCGGACCAGATCTCGGACAAGATCACCGAACAGGACATCAAAGAGCGTCGAGACTTCCGTAACACGCTTACATTCACCATCGACCCAGCCGATGCCAAAGACTTTGACGATGCTTTATCTTTCAAGAAACTGGACAACGGCAACTACGAGATTGGAATCCACATTGCAGATGTGTCTCACTATGTGCTTCCGGGCACAATCGTGGACAAGGAAGCCCAGGAACGCGGCACGTCTGTTTATCTGGTGGACAGAACAGTTCCTATGCTTCCGGAAAAACTCTGCAACAAGCTCTGTTCTCTCCGCCCTCACGAGGAGAAATTGACTTTCTCGGTAGTGGTCGAGATGACTCCTCGCGGAAAGATTGAAAGTCGTTGGTTCGGTCGTACGGCCATTTGCTCTGACTATAGGTTTGACTACGATGATGCACAGCAGATTATTGAAAGCGATGGCAAAGAGCCCGCTGATCCTACAATCGGCCAAGACATCAGAGAAGCCATCGTGACGCTAAACAAGCTTGCCTCAATCCTGCGTAAGCGTCGTTTCGCTGCGGGAGCCATCAGCTTCGAGCGTCCTGAGATGAAAGTCGAAGTTGATGCCACGGGCAAACCTATTCGAGTTTACGAAAAGATCACTAAGGAGGCCAACTGGCTAATTGAGGAGTTCATGCTTCTCGCCAACCGCTCAGTGGCAGAATTTATCGCAACTTCCGGCAAGATGGACGGCAAGGCGGACAAAAAGGCCAAGACATTCGTCTATCGTGTGCACGGAGAACCTAACACAGACAAGATTGCAAGTCTCGGACAGTTCGTAAGCAATTTTGGTTTCAAGTTCGGGCCAAGCGGCAACGGACGAGAGATCGCCAAGTCCCTCAACACGTTGCTCGCTGAGGCGAAGGGTACACCGGAGTGCGACGCCTTCCAGATGATAGCCCTCCGCTCGATGGCGAAGGCGATCTACACCACCGACAACATCGGCCACTACGGCCTTGCGTTCAAGTTCTACACTCACTTCACCTCCCCTATCCGCCGCTACCCTGACACAATGGTACACAGGCTGTTGGCCCTCTACCTCGACAATGCGGAGAGCCAGAACAAGGAATATTACGAAGCGCAGTGCCAGCATGCCTCCGAGCGCGAGCAGATCGCGGCCAACGCCGAACGCGACAGCGTCAAGTACAAGCTCATCGAGTTCATGCAGGACAAGATAGGCAATGAATATGAAGGTAATATCTCCGGCCTGACCGAATGGGGAATGTACGTGGAGATCAAGCCGACGATGATCGAGGGCATGGTAGCCCTGCGCGATGTGAAGTCCGACTTCTTCGAGTTCGACGAACAGAACTACCTCATCAAGGGTCGCCGCACCGGCAAGATTTTCCGTCTCGGAGATCCGGTGAAGATCCGTGTCAAGGCCGCCAATCTGGAGCAGCGCCTTTTGGACTACGAACTGGTCGATGCCACGACATCAGGTGACAGTTCCGTCAAGGATTCCGCAGACGGCAAGGCCAAGAAAAAGCCTTTCTATGCCGCCGTCGCTCACAACGACAACCAGCCGCAGCGCAAATCCTCCAAGGACAAAGGCCGTCCCCGCAAGAAGTT
>CAKUSF010000140.1 GCA_934678915.1 uncultured Bacteroidales bacterium | reverse complement strand
TCAGAGGATGATTGAGCTTCTGGGCTATCAGACATTCACGGTTCCTGAAGGACAGCAGCTCATAGGCATTGACGGCAAGATCAATCCTAACGCCACCCTTGGGTATGCCATCAAGTCAGGTGACGAGACCTACTGGCTCCAGCCTGACGATTGGAAAGATCTGGCCTACAAGAACGCTATGCGTCAGGAGTATAACCTCAGCATTAACGGCGGTAACGACAAGGCTTCAGTCTACGCAAGTTTAGGCTACCTTGACGAGGATGGTATCATTCAATATTCTGGTTACAACCGTATCAGCGGCCGTCTCAAGGCTGACTATCAGGTCAAGAAATGGCTCAAATTCTCAGGAAATATCGGTTATGTCCACTCAAAGACCGAGTCCAACCCTAATATGGACACCTCTCTCGGATCCACGAACCTGATGTACTACACCACTCAGATCGCTCCTATCTATCCGGCTTATGTAAGGGTGCTCGACTCTAACGGAAATCCTGTCATCAGAACAGACGCCAATGGAAACGATCAATATGACTACGGTGTGCCTGGGAAGGATTATCCTGTGGCCCGAGCGTTCCTCCAGACTGGCAACCCTTTGGGAAGCAACCGGTACAACAAGCATTATACAATCGGCAATCAGTTCAATGGAACATTCTCTGCTGACGCCGACATCACTTCCTGGCTCAAGTTCAACGCCACATCCACAATAAACTGGGGTGGTACGCTTTATCACCACTATGACAATGCCCTATATGGAAATAAGGTCGGTGTCAACGGCGAACTCACCAAGTATCAGAACACAGGCTTCCGTACAAACCATACACAGACTTTGACATACCACAACAAATTCGGGGAACACAACGTGAACGCTCTCGTGGGTCATGAGTACTATAACACAAAATCCTACTATCTGGAGGCGAGCGCACGCGGTCTCTTCTCTCCAGACATTCAGGAAATCAACGCCGCTGCGAACAAGTACAACTCGCAGGGGTACAAGACCGAGTACAATGTCGAAGGTTATTTCCTGAGCGCTCACTACGACTATGCCCAAAAGTATCATGCCTCTGTGTCATACCGACGTGACGCTTCCTCAAACTTCATGAAGAAAGACGGCAGATGGTGGGGCGATTTCTGGTCAGTCGGCCTGGCCTGGATCGCATCCAAGGAGAATTTCCTTGCAGACGCAAGTTGGATTGACATGCTGAAACTCAAGGCGTCGGTGGGACAGCAGGGTAATGACAGCATAGGCAGCAACAGGTATACGGACATGTACACCCTTACACCATCCGGCACGTATTCAATGTCCCCGACCTTCTCAACAATAGGTAATCCAAACATCACTTGGGAGACCACAACCAACATCAACGTCGGCACAGAATTCAGTTTCTGGCACGGGCGTCTTTCCGGTTCCCTCGATGTTTATGACAAGATTGCCCAGGATCAGTTGTTCTGGCTCTCAGTCCCTGAGCATTCCGGTTCGCGTGGTTATTACGGAAACATGGGTGACATCCAGAACCTTGGTTTCGAGATTGTTCTCAACGCGGCCATCGTCAGAACAAAAGCCGTTGATTGGAATGTGTCCATAAACGCGTCCCACAACTCAACCAAGATCCTCAGTCTCCCGGAGACGAAGATGCTGGATCCTGACAACGGGTACAAAGGATTCACCGAGAACAGCCGCTGGTATAAGGTCGGCGGCCCACTTTACAATGCATTCCGCCACAAATATGCCGGAGTGAACGAGAACGGAGAGGCTCTATATTACGTTGACAGTTCCCTTGGTGGAAAAACAGACAGACCTGGTACCCTTACCGACGAAGTCACCACAAATCCGAACGAGGCGACATTCTACGAGCTTGGCTCAATGCTTCCTAAGCTATTCGGTGGTTTCAGCACTGACCTCAGAGTAGGGAATTTTGACTTCTCAGCCACATTCGATTATCAGTTGGGAGGCAAGATATATGATACCCGCTACGCTGGTTTCATGAGCCCATGGGAAGACGCCGGTTCCGCAGGTTCCACCTTCCATAAGGATTGGAAAAAAGCCTGGTCCGTGAACAACACTTCCAGTTCCATTCCAAGATGGTACTACGGTGACCAATATTCAACCGGAGCCTCGGACAGGTGGCTCACCAGCTCCAGCTATCTTAATTTCCAGTCGTTCACCGTTGGTTACACACTTCCTAAGAATCTTGTCAATGGCATCTCCAAGGCAAGAGTCTATGCGGCAGGCGAGAACCTTTGGTTCTGGTCTGCGCGAAAAGGACTTGACCCTCGTTATTCTTACGCAGAGAATACCACAGTCGCTGTCTACTCACCAGTCCGCACTATTTCCGCAGGAATTCAGTTGACATTCTAATTTTTGGAGGAATTGAACATGAAAAATATCATCAAAGCTTTTATATCAGCAGCCTGCATCGTTCCTTTGGCTTCCGGGTGCATTCAGGAAATCGAGCCTCAGGGCAGCAGTGTAACTTTGGAGCAGGCGGCCGCCGCTCCCGGATCCTACGATAACTTTGTCGACGCCATCACCAGCTCCCTTTGCGGCGCATTCACTTACGGCGGCAACAGCAATACTTACGCTTGGGATTTTGGTTATCCTTCATTCTTTCTGCAGAGAGACGTCATGGGAAATGACATCGTATGCGAGGATTCAGGCAGTGAGTGGTATTCCACATGGTACGGCTGCGGCACTGGTTTGGGACCAGGGTATGCAATCTGCCAGCTTCCATGGACGTATTACTACAAGTGGATAAAGAATTGCAACACGGTTCTGTCCATGTACAAGGCTTCCCCTGACGAATCCAAAAAGGTAGGGGCAGGTATCGCTCTTGCCATGCGTGCGATGTTCTTCATGGATATTGCCCAAATGTATTCAGAAAAGACTTATGCTGAAGACAAGTCAGCGATCACGGTTCCGTTCATCACGGAAGAGACCCTTGTCGAGGATTGCATCCACAATCCTCGCGCCACCAATGAGGTGATCTTCGGTCACATAATTGATGACCTGAACCTCGCTGAGGAATACCTTGCAGGCTACACTCGTGAGGACAAGTTCGTCCCTGATCAGTCAGTGGTATATGGGCTCAAGGCTCGTGCATACCTTACTATGGAGGATTGGCCTAACGCCGAGAAATATGCCAAACTCGCACAGGAAGGTTACACTGAGATGACCGCCGACGAGTACACCAATCAGCAGACAGGCTTCAACACCCCAAACGATTCATGGATTTTTGGCATGACTTACAAGTCGGACGACAAGAACATCACCCTCAACGATGGCGACTCATCATGGGGCTCACAGATGATTGTAGAGGTATCAGAATCCGCTTGTGGCTACTCCGCAAACTATGTCGGTCCTAAGCGAATCGACTCTCACCTGTTCTCCACTATCCCGGCCACCGATTTCCGCAGAAAGTGCTGGGTGGACCCAGCTATAGACGCCCTTGGCTCAGAGGAGGAGAAGATAGCGGCCCTCGCCGCATATTCGGATTCACCTGACGGCCTCTACAACACAGGATACAATGTTTCGGCAAAAGAATCCGTAGGTGGAATCCCGGTCAAGTTCCGTCCTAAGAACGGAGAACATAAGGATCAATATGCGGCGTTTACGGTAGCGGTGCCAATAATGAGAGTCGAGGAGATGAAACTTATTGAGATCGAGGCTGCCGGAATGCAGGACGAAAGTCGTGGCAAGACTCTTCTTACAGAGTTTGCAAAGAAGCGTGACCCTAATTTTGAATATGGCACACATCATGACGCTTATTACGCCACGAGAGCCAACACCTTCCAGCAGGAATGTTGGTGGCAGCGCCGCGTGGAGTTATGGGGCGAAGGTTTCGCGACATTTGACATCAAGCGTTACAGCGCCGGCATCATCCGCAGCTATACAGGCACAAACCACCCTGAAGGTTATCGTTGGAATGAGACAAAAAATCCTCAATGGATGACCCTTTGCTTCGTCGGCACAGAATCCAATTATAACATGGATCTTGTCCAGAACCCTACCCCTATCAAACCTACAGAAGATTCCAAAGAGTTTGTATGGTAAATTAAAATATTGAATTATGAAAAGATATCTATATGTATTAGCAGGTCTTGCTCTCGTTGCCACCTTGGCGTCATGCGAGAAAGACAAGTATGGCGCAGACGCAGGGCATGATTCAGTCCCGAATGTCGTTCTTAAGGCATTCTCGGCCGAACTGCCTAATGATCCTGACTGTGACGCTGTGGTTCGTTTCGCGGCGAACAATGCCACAACTGATGTATATTATCTGGCGGAGCTGAAGTCCCAGAAAGAAGAACGGAATCTTTCTGATGAAGCGTACGCTGACTATGTTGTTTCCAACGGTACAAAACTGACTGTAGAAAAGAACCCCTTTGATGGATCATACGTGGCTGACGCGATTATCAAGAATCTGTATTATGAGAATATCATCACCGCAGTCGCAGTTGGAAAAGGGGAGAAAACCGTCTCCTCGGTTTCTTTCACCGGCTTGAAATGGAACACCCTCTGCACCGGCACTTATACATTTGTCAACTCTTTCTCAAAAGGGCTTGTTGGCGCTACCAAGGGGGATGTGATACTTCAGCAGCAGGATGAGGACAAGACCCAATACCGGTTGAAGAATCTTTTCGGCCAGGGTCAGAATCTCAATTTCTTCACGATTGGTAAAACAGGCTCCGATGAGAATGGTAACTATCAATTCGTCCGTATCAAAGCTCAGAGCACGGGCTTGATACACAGCAAGTATGGTGCGATCAGCATCAGGGATGTCGGTTACTGGCAAGGTGATGACTCCTGGGTGACAGACGGCGGTTACGAAAGTCGCTTGTATGAAGACTACAGCTGCACCATCTATGGCCAATACTATGTGTCAGCCGGAAACGCTGGATATCAAGAGGAATATTTCGTTCCTAACAAATAAATTCTAATTAGAATTCATGATATGGAGGATGACTTCAGAAGTCCGAGAGGCTTTTTGAAGTCATC
>CAKUSF010000139.1 GCA_934678915.1 uncultured Bacteroidales bacterium | reverse complement strand
TCAGAGGATGATTGAGCTTCTGGGCTATCAGACATTCACGGTTCCTGAAGGACAGCAGCTCATAGGCATTGACGGCAGGATCAATCCTAACGCCACCCTAGGGTATGCCATCAAGTCGGGAGACGAGACCTACTGGCTTCAGCCTGACGATTGGAAAGATCTGGCCTACAAGAAAGCCATGCGTCAGGAGTATAACCTCAGCATCAACGGTGGTAACGACAAGGCTTCCGTCTATGCCAGTCTTGGCTACCTCGACGAGGACGGTATAATACAATACTCTGGCTACAATCGTATCAGCGGCCGCCTCAAGGCTGACTATCAGGTCAAGAAGTGGCTCAAATTCTCAGGAAACATCGGCTACGTTCATTCCAAAACAGAGTCAAACCCTAACATGGACACATCTCTCGGATCTACCAACCTGATGTACTATACCACTCGGATCGCTCCTATCTATCCGGCTTATGTCAGGGTTCTCGACGCCAACGGAAATCCTGTCATCAGGACAGACGCCAACGGAAACGATCAGTATGACTACGGTGTGCCAGGGAAGGATTACCCTGTAGCCCGAACTTTCGGCCAGACTGGCAACCCTTTGGGAAGCAACCGGTACAACAAGCATTATACAATCGGCAATCAGCTCAACGGGACATTCTCTGCTGACGCCGACATCACTTCATGGCTCAAGTTCAACGCCACATCAACCATAAACTGGGGCGGTACGCTTTATCACCACTATGACAATGCCCTATATGGAAATAAGGTCGGTGTCAACGGCGAACTCACCAAGTATCAGAACACAGGCTTCCGTACAAACCATACCCAGACTTTGACATACCACAACAAATTCGGGGAACACAACGTGAACGCTCTCGTGGGCCATGAGTACTATAACACAAAATCCTACTATCTGGAGGCAAACGCCCGTGGTCTTTTCTCCCCTGACATCCAGGAAATCAACGCCGCGGCGAACAAGTACGATTCAAAGGGGTATAAGACCGAGTACAATGTCGAAGGCTATTTCCTAAGCGCCCACTACGACTACGCCCAGAAGTATCATGCCTCTGTGTCATACCGCCGTGACGCTTCCTCAAACTTCATGAAGAAAGACGGCAGATGGTGGGGCGATTTCTGGTCAGTCGGTCTGGCCTGGATCGCATCCAAGGAGAATTTCCTTGCGGATGCAAATTGGATTGACATGCTGAAGATCAAGGCATCGGTCGGACAGCAAGGCAATGACAGCATAGGCAGCAACAGATTCACTGACATGTACACCCTTGCACCATCCGGCACGTATTCAATGTCCCCGACATTCAAAACAATAGGTAATCCGAACATCACTTGGGAAACCACAACCAACATCAACGTCGGCACAGAGTTCAGTTTCTGGCACGGGCGTCTTTCCGGTTCCCTTGATGTTTATGACAAGATTGCCCAGGATCAGCTTTTTTGGCTCTCAGTCCCTGAGCATTCCGGCTCACGTGGTTATTACGGAAACATGGGTGACATCCGGAACCTCGGTTTCGAAATCGTCCTGAATGCGGCCATCGTCAGAACAAAAGATGTCGACTGGAACGTGTCCATAAATGCGTCCCACAACTCGACCAAGATCCTCAGCCTCCCGGAGACGAAGATGCTGGATCCTGACAACGGGTACAAAGGATTCACCGAGAACAGCCGCTGGTATAAGGTCGGCGGCCCACTTTACAATGCATTCCGCCACAAATATGCCGGAGTGAACGAGAACGGAGAGGCTCTATATTACGTTGACAGTTCCCTTGGTGGAAAAACAGACAGACCTGGTACCCTTACCGACGAAGTCACCACAAATCCGAACGAGGCGACATTCTACGAGCTTGGCTCAATGCTTCCTAAGCTATTCGGTGGTTTCAGCACTGACCTCAGAGTAGGGAATTTTGACTTCTCAGCCACATTCGATTATCAGTTGGGAGGCAAGATATATGATACCCGCTACGCTGGTTTCATGAGCCCATGGGAAGACGCCGGTTCCGCAGGTTCCACCTTCCATAAGGATTGGAAAAAAGCCTGGTCCGTGAACAACACTTCCAGTTCCATTCCAAGATGGTACTACGGTGACCAATATTCAACCGGAGCCTCGGACAGGTGGCTCACCAGCTCCAGCTATCTTAATTTCCAGTCGTTCACCGTTGGTTACACACTTCCTAAGAATCTTGTCAATGGCATCTCCAAGGCAAGAGTCTATGCGGCAGGCGAGAACCTTTGGTTCTGGTCTGCGCGAAAAGGACTTGACCCTCGTTATTCTTACGCAGAGAATACCACAGTCGCTGTCTACTCACCAGTCCGCACTATTTCCGCAGGAATTCAGTTGACATTCTAATTTTTGGAGGAATTGAACATGAAAAATATCATCAAAGCTTTTATATCAGCAGCCTGCATCGTTCCTTTGGCTTCCGGGTGCATTCAGGAAATCGAGCCTCAGGGCAGCAGTGTAACTTTGGAGCAGGCGGCCGCCGCTCCCGGATCCTACGATAACTTTGTCGACGCCATCACCAGCTCCCTTTGCGGCGCATTCACTTACGGCGGCAACAGCAATACTTACGCTTGGGATTTTGGTTATCCTTCATTCTTTCTGCAGAGAGACGTCATGGGAAATGACATCGTATGCGAGGATTCAGGCAGTGAGTGGTATTCCACATGGTACGGCTGCGGCACTGGTTTGGGACCAGGGTATGCAATCTGCCAGCTTCCATGGACGTATTACTACAAGTGGATAAAGAATTGCAACACGGTTCTGTCCATGTACAAGGCTTCCCCTGACGAATCCAAAAAGGTAGGGGCAGGTATCGCTCTTGCCATGCGTGCGATGTTCTTCATGGATATTGCCCAAATGTATTCAGAAAAGACTTATGCTGAAGACAAGTCAGCGATCACGGTTCCGTTCATCACGGAAGAGACCCTTGTCGAGGATTGCATCCACAATCCTCGCGCCACCAATGAGGTGATCTTCGGTCACATAATTGATGACCTGAACCTCGCTGAGGAATACCTTGCAGGCTACACTCGTGAGGACAAGTTCGTCCCTGATCAGTCAGTGGTATATGGGCTCAAGGCTCGTGCATACCTTACTATGGAGGATTGGCCTAACGCCGAGAAATATGCCAAACTCGCACAGGAAGGTTACACTGAGATGACCGCCGACGAGTACACCGACCAGAAGACTGGTTTCAACACCCCTAACGGTTCATGGATCTTTGGCTTGACTTACAAGTCGGACGACAAGAACATCACCCTCAACGACGGTGACTCATCCTGGGGTTCACAGATGATTGTGGAGGTATCGGAATCCGGATGTGGCTACTCCGCAAACTATGTCGGTCCTAAACGAATCGACTCTCATCTGTTCTCCACTATCCCGACCACCGATTTCCGCAGAAAGTGCTGGGTGGACCCAGCTATAGACGCCCTAGGCTCAGAGGAGGAGAAGATTGCGGCTCTCGCTGCATATTCGGATTCACCTGACGGTCTCTACAACACAGGTTACAAAGTTTCGGCAACCCAATCTGTAGGTGGAATCCCGGTCAAGTTTCGCCCTAAGAATGGAGAGCATAAGGATCAGTATGCGGCGTTTACGGTCGCGGTGCCAATCATGAGAGTCGAGGAGATGAAACTTATTGAGATCGAGGCGGCCGGAATGCAGGACGAAGGTCGCGGCAAGACCCTCCTCACTGAATTCGCCAAGAAGCGTGACCCTGATTTTGAATATGGCAAACATCACGACGCTTATTACGCCGCAAGAGCCAACACCTTCCAGCAGGAATGCTGGTGGCAGCGCCGTGTGGAGTTATGGGGTGAAGGTTTTGCGACATATGACATCAAGCGTTACAACGCTGGCATCATCCGCAGCTACGCAGGCACAAACCACCCTGAAGGGTATCGTTGGAATGATACAAAGAACCCTCAATGGATGACCCTTTGCTTCGTCGGCACAGAATCCAACTATAACATGGATCTTGTTCAGAACCCAACCCCTATCAAGCCTACAGAGGACTCCAAAGAGTTTGTATGGTAAAATTAAAATATTGAATTATGAAAAGATATCTATATGTATTAGCAGGTCTTGCTCTCGTTGCCACTCTGACTTCATGCGAGAAAGACAAGTATGGCACAGACGCAGGAAATGATTCAGCACCTAATGTCGTTCTTAAGGCATTCGAAGCCGAACTGCCTAATGATCCTGACTGTGATGCGCTGGTTCGTTTCGCGGCGAACAATGCCACAACGGATGTCTATTATCTGGCTGAGCTGAAGTCCCAGAAGGAAGAGCGGAATCTTTCCGATGAGGCGTATGTTGACTATGTTGTTTCCAACGGTACAAAACTGACTGTTGAGAAGAACCCATTTGACGGATCATACGTGGCCGATGCGGTTATCAAGAATCTGTATTATGAGAACATCATCACAGCCGTGGCGGTTGGCAAAGGAAAGAAGACCCTCTCCTCGGTCTCTTTCACCGGCTTGAAATGGAACACTCTCTGCACCGGTACTTATACATTTGTCAATTCTTTCTCGAAAAAACTTGTGGGCGCCACAAAGGGAGATGTGGTACTTCAGCAGCAGGATGCTGACAAAACCCAGTACCGGTTGAAGAATCTATTTGGCCAGGGGCAGCATCTCAATTTCTTCACGATTGACAAAACAGCCACAGATGAACAGGGCAAATATCAATTTGTCCGTATCAAAGCTCAGGGCACAGGCCTCACACACCGCAACTATGGTGCGATCAACATCAGGGATATCGGTTACATGACAGGTGATGACTCCTGGGTGACAGACGGCGGTTACGAAAGTCGCTTGTACGAAGACTACAAATGCACCATCTATTGCCAATACTATGTGTCAGCAGGAAGTGCCGGATATCAAGAGGAGTATTTCGTCCCTAACAAATAAATTCTAATTAGAATTCATGATATGGAGGATGACTTCAGAAGTCCGAGAGGCTTTTTGAAGTCATC